>JAAGZR010000381.1 GCA_024206155.1 Aliivibrio sp. | reverse complement strand
TGTTAATTATTTACGAACAGCAATCGCTTCAATCTCAATACCAACATCTTTTGGAAGACGAGCGACTTCAACGCAAGAACGTGCAGGGTAGTTTGCTACTTTATGCTCATCAAAGAAGTTGCCATACACTTCGTTTACTGTGCCGAAGTCATTCAGATCTTTTACGAAAACGGTCATTTTTACAATGTCAGATACCATTAGGCCTGAAGCCTCTACAACGGCCTTAACGTTCTCTAAAGATTGGCGAGCTTGCTCTGCAATATCATCAGACACTTCACCTGTCGCAGGGTTTACAGGGATTTGGCCTGAGGTTAGTACCATATTACCAAGGTCAACACCTTGAATGTATGGGCCAATTGCAGCAGGTGCATTGTCTGTATGAAGAACTTTCGTCATTGTAATTATTCCTTTTTGATTGGTATTAGGTTCAATAAATCCAATATAAAACAAACCTTATCAATAAAAAAGCCCCAGAAGATCTGAGGCTTAAAAATATTGAACTAAGTATGAGATTAATTTAAATCAGTAACCACTTCGCGTGAATATACCTTCTCACAGTATTTGCATTTTAAATGGATATCATCTTTTTTAGTGATAACTTTAAAACTGCTATCAACTGGCTCACCATGAGTAATACAGTTACTGTTTGGGCACTCGAATACCCCAGTAATTTGTGAAGGAAGAACAAGAGGAATTTTTTTCACTACCTCATAATTTTCAATTTGATTTACTGTTGCGTGTGGGGCATATAATGACAATTTGCTCGCTTGCTCTGGCGTGACAAACGTATTTTCAATTTTAAGTAAATCTTTCGCTCCTAACGCAGAAGAGGGAAGGTTTAAACCAATCGTCACTCGTTCTGCTGTCTTATCCATTTGAAACAGTTTAAGTACTTTCACCCCAATGTTTGCAGGGATGTGATCGATTACCGTACCGTTATTAATTGCTTCAACGCGTAATTGAGTTTTGTTAGGCATCATCATTTCTCCCTAAAGTGTTTCGTTAAGAACAAGAGCTAATAAAGCTTGTCGAGCGTAAACGCCATTTTCTGCTTGTTGGAAATAGTAAGCATACGGCGTACTATCAACATTAGTATCAATCTCATCAACACGGGGTAGGGGGTGTAATACTTTCAAGTTTTCGCGAGCAGGCGTTAGGTTTTCTGCAGAAAGGATATAAGCAGATTTAATGTGCGCGTATTCTGATTCATCAAAACGTTCTTTTTGAACGCGAGTCATATACAGGATATCTAATTCCGGAATTGCTTCATCCATGCTATTTAGTACTTGATATTCAATACCAAGTTCGTCTAACTCTTCACAGATATAATCTGGCATTGCTAAGACTTCAGGTGCGATAAAGAAGAACTTAATACCATTAAATTTTGCTAACGCTTGGGTTAATGAATGAACAGTACGGCCGTATTTTAAATCACCTACAAAGGCGATGTTTAGATTATCTAAGCGGCCTTGGGTTTCATAGATGGTGTATAAGTCTAATAGTGTTTGCGTCGGGTGTTGGTTTGCGCCATCTCCCGCATTAATAACCGGAGTACCGTTAGAGAATTCAGAAGCTAAACGTGCAGCCCCTTCTTTTGGATGACGCATAACATAAGCATCAACATAAGAGGTAATCACTTGAACAGAATCAGCCAGTGTTTCACCTTTTTGAGCAAGGGAAGTATTGCCTGCAGTATCAAAACCGATAACAGAGCCACCTAAGCGTTGAATTGCGGTTTCAAAAGAAAGACGGGTACGAGTTGACGCTTCAAAAAAACAGCTAGCAACCACTTTATTTTTTAATAAATCAGGTTGAGGTTGTTTTTTAATGTTCCCTGCAGTTTCTACAATCAGTTCTAACTCTTGACGAGAAAGTTCTGGAATAGAAAGGATGTGCTTTTGGTATAGCGAGTTAGCCATAGTCTCTCTTCCCTTTTATTTATCATATTGAAGTCAAAAAAAAGCCCCCTATCAAATAGGAGGCTTTAAAAAATCGTTAATTAGGAAACTCAAAAAATAGGGGACCACCACACTTTGCTAGTGCAGATACATGGTCAACAACTGTATGAAGATAAGTCAATAACATCACAATTTCCTAATAAATTGCGCGGGATTATACTCGTATCGAAATTCTAAGCAAGCGTTTGCATCAAATTTTCTTATGATTACTTTTTAAAACAAAAGGGATTAACTCCCTAGTGTTGCAACCATAACGGCCTTGATGGTGTGCATTCTATTTTCTGCTTCATCAAATACAATAGAGTAGTCAGATTCAAAGACTTCATCAGTGACCTCGAGTCCATTCATGCCATATTTATCTGCAATCTCTTTGCCTATTGTTGTCTCGTCATTATGGAAGGCTGGCAGGCAGTGCATGAATTTTACGTTCGGATTATTGGTTGCTTTAATCACATCCATATTGATTTGATAAGGGGTCATTAAGGCGACACGTTCATCCCAAGCTTCGGGTGCTTCTCCCATAGAAACCCAAACGTCAGTGTATAAGAAATCACAATTCTTCACGCCTTGTTGTACCTCTTCGGTCAGCACAATTTTAGCCCCTGTTTGCGCCGCAATGTCTTGGCACTGAGCAACGAGTTCCTCTTCTGGCCAAAATTGTTTTGGTGCAACAAGGCGGATCTCCATGCCCATTTTAGCGGCACCAACCATAAGAGAATTTCCCATGTTATTGCGTGCATCACCAAGGTAGGCAAAAGTAATTTGGTTTAATTGCTTACCATTTGCATATTCTTGCATAGTAAGGAAATCAGCTAAAATTTGAGTTGGATGGAATTCATCAGTTAATCCATTCCATACAGGAACACCTGCGTGCTCACCCAGTTCTTCAACAATCGATTGACCAAAGCCGCGGTATTCGATGCCATCGTACATGCGTCCGAGTACACGAGCGGTATCTTTCATCGATTCTTTTTGACCAATTTGAGAGCCTGACGGACCAAGATAAGTGACTCTTGCTCCTTGATCAAAAGCGGCAACTTCAAAGGCACAGCGTGTGCGAGTAGAGGCCTTTTCAAAAATAAGTGCAATATTTTTACCTGACAGGCGAGGTTGCTCATACCCCGCGTATTTTGCTTTTTTTAGCTCAGCAGATAGCTCAAGTAAATGTGCAATCTCTTTAGGGGAAAAATCTAATAGTTTTAAAAAATTTCTATTACGTAAGTTAAAAGCCATCGTGTGCTCCTTGCCATGCATGCTAATCCGATAAAATTCATTTAAACATATAAATTCATATAATGTGAATTTATATTTAATTTTTATTTTATGTTGAGGCTAAATGCCGTCTCTTTCTATTGGGCAACTCATGCAACGCGCACCACCACGCCCACGGCCTAATTCATCGCCTGTAATTGGAAGAACCTTGATACCTGCTTTGTCATATTTCTCATTGGTATAAGTATTACGCTCATACGCTACGACAACGCCAGGTTTTATGGTTAGCACGTTATTGGCATCGTGCCATTGCTCTCGTTCTGCTTCATAGCTATCCCCGCCTGTCGTAATGATATTCAACTCATCGAGATCTAAAGCCGTCATTAATACATTTTGAAAATTAGGCATCTCTTTAATCGCAAGGTGCTGCTCACCACAAGGTGTGATCGACCAGCAAGGCATGTCTTTACTGATAACTCTTGGATAGACAGAGAATACGTTATGGTCCATATGAGTCATAACCGTATCTAAATGCATACATGATCGATCTTCAGGTAGTTTGATGGCGATAACTTGCTTGGCTTGATGAGTTCGGAATAATTGCTTTGCTAGATTCTCAATACCTTGGGGAGTAGTTCGTTCAGAAATACCAACCAGTACGTTACCTTTGCCAATCACCAACACATCCCCACCTTCAATGGTGGCATTGTCGTAATCTCGGTTTTCATCTTCAAAATATTGTGAAAATACTTGCTGAGAAAACAAAGGGTGCCAGCGATAAATTGCACGTAAATGGTTCGATTCTCTTTTTCGTGCGTCTTTAGCCATTGGGTTAATAGAAACACCACCATAGATCCAGCATGAAGTATCTCGAGTAAATAAATGGTTTGGTAATGGCTCAATGACAAAATCAAAAGGGTCACTCAGTTGCTGTAACATCGAGGGAGCTTTAAATGGAAGCTCAATAAAAGCAAGACCACCTAATAAAATTGAAGCCAGCTCCTTGTTGTCTTTTTCAAGCAGAAACGCCCTAATTTGATTGGAAAAAGTAGGGCCAAAGCGATAATGAGAAATTTGATGTTTGAGCAGCCATTGTTTGGCCTCAGGATGTTGCAGCGTTTCTTCAAGTAAATTTTGTAGCAGTAATACTTCTACACCTTGAGATTCTAATGTTGCTACGAATTGGTCGTGCTCTAGTAACGCTTTTTCAACAGAGAGCACATCATCAAACAGTAAGTCGTGGCAGTTTGTTGGGGTAAGGTGAGCAAGTGCTCTTTCTGGGCGGTGAAGAATAACACGGCGTAATTGACCAATTTCAGAGCCAACAAATAGCTTATTCATAAGATTCCTTTCTAATATCTACAGCTAGTAAGAGAAATAATACCTTATAGTAGGGGATTATTCTTTAATTATTGAAGTATTAGGGGATTTGAGTTGGTCAGGCTATAATGGCTACTTACTCATTTATTATTTAATACAGTGTGGAGTCTTACTATGTCTCAAGAAGATGAATATCTATCGGTTGAGCAATTTCTTGAATTGCAAAAAGCGGAAACGCGTGAAATTATTGAGTCGTTAAAAGCCGATGGTAGTGAGCCGGATGCACTGTATGCGATTGAGCACCATTTAATGGCTGAAGATTTTAAAGCGCTTGAAAATGCGGTTGTTGAAGCATTTAAAATGGGCTTTGAAGTACTAGAAGCGGAAGAGCTAGAAGACGAAGACGGTGCGAAGATTTTATGCTGTGACGCAGTAATGGATTCTGCATTAGACGCTGATGTGATTGATGCTCAAGTTGAAAAATTAGTAAACTTAGCTGAAAAGCACGACATCATCTATGATGGTTGGGGTACTTACTATGAAGGCGAAGACGCTGAATACGACGTTATTGAAGATGGCGACGAAGATTAATTCGTAGCAAAAATTCAAAAGAACATATATGCCCTAGATGTGAGTCACTTCTAGGGCATTTTTTTAAGGATGAATATGTCAGTCAATTCAAGAATTTTACTTAATAATGAGCAAGCGCTGTGGCAAGTTTCACCGCTTAGTGAGACCTCATTGCCCATTAAAGATATTCCAATTCAGCAAGGTATTGCTTCGGCTTATGCGTCACTATCTGCTTCTGAAGTTAACGATCAAGAGTGGCATGTGATGCGATTTTTTGAGGTGGATGAAGCCTTACTAAATTACCCTGCGATTGAGTTAGTAATGAGTGGTGCCTCTCGTTATGCAGAAGTTCGAATTAATGGTGTCGCTGTATTTGATTGCACGGATAACATGACGCGTTACCGTAAAAACATTAAAGACTACCTTCAATTAGGCGGTAATCGTTTTGAAGTTCTATTCTTAGAAGAAGACGAAGATGATTGGTTACTGGATGATGACTTTAGTGAGCAAGTCTGTGAAATAAATCAGGCTTATCATCGCCGTTTTGGTGCTGTTCAGGATGTTGATATTAAAGATGATATTGGTATTTTTGGCGTGTGTTTCTTCCAACCAATCCCACACCTGGCGTTAGAGCATATTAGTATTGAGCAAATTTGGCATCATGGCTGTGAGTTAAAGGTAAATGTTTATTTTAAGACATATAAGCCAGATTTAATCTCAGCAAGTGTTAAGTTTGATGGCATGACGTTGACGTTACCTGTAAACGTAAGAGGCGATCATATTTCTGCATTGTTTCAAGTTGAGGCGCCAAAATATTGGGATGATAAGGCTCAAAACCCCGATGATTTATACTCAATAATAGTGACACTGGATGGGCAGCAGCATGAGTTAGAAATTGGCTTATGTCGTACAGAGAATGTCATTCATTTCCCGTTATAGCTGATAGCGCTATTTCTTAATTTTCTTTAGATAATAAAAAAGGTCGATGCGTTCACATCGACCTTTTTTTATGCGTTTCAGTAAATTAACTTAATAATATTAAGGGTAATTTACAGTGCAGCGATTGTTACTTTCTGTGCTTCTAGTTTAGCCAGTGTTTCTTTATAGCCTTCTAGTTTTTCACGCTCTTTAGCGATAACCACTTCAGGTGCTTTAGCAACAAAACCTTCGTTACCTAATTTACCTTCAATGCGTTTAATCTCGCCTTGGATTTTTGCTGATTCTTTATCTAAACGAGCAAGCTCTGCATCTTTATCGATAAGACCCGCCATTGGGATCATCAACTCTGATTTACCAACAAGAGAGGTAGCACATGCAGGTGTTTCTTCATTGTCTGCAAGTACTTTGATGCTGTCTAGTTTCGCTAAAGAAGTCAGAACAATCTCATTCGCTTGAATACGCGCAGCGTCTTTTTCGTCAGCGACTTTAATCATCACATCTAAGCCTTTGCTTGGTGCGATGTCGTATTCAGCACGTAAGTTACGAATGCTTGTAATGAAGGCTTTAACCCACTCAAGATCAGCAACCACATCAGCGTTGAAGTTTTCTTCATTAAACTGAGGTAATGCTTGAGTCATGATAGTCTCACCTTCAACACCGTTAACCAGTGGCTTAACGCTCTGCCAGATAGATTCAGTGATGTAAGGAATAACAGGGTGAGCAAGACGTAATGTCTTCTCTAGAACCGTGATTAGCGTGTAACGCGTTGCACGTTGTTGTGCTTCAGTGCCTTTCCATAGAACCGGTTTAGTTAGCTCTAAGTACCAGTCACAGAATTGGTTCCAGATGAATTCATACAGTGTGTTTGCTGCCATATCTAGACGGTAGTTGTCTAGGTGAGCGTTAAACTCTTTAGCGGCAACTTCAAACTGAGACGCGATCCATTGATCAGCTAGTGAGAACTCAAGCTCTGCACCTTCAGCCATACCACAATCGTGCTCTTCTGTGTTCATCAATACGTAACGGCTTGCGTTCCATAGTTTGTTACAGAAGTTACGGTAACCTTCAAGACGTTTCATATCCCAGTTGATATCACGACCTGTTGATGCCATTGCTGCAAGAGTGAAACGTAGAGCATCAGTACCGTATGGTTCGATACCGCCTTCAAACGTTTTACGCGTTGCTTTTTCGATCTTCTTAGCAAGTTGAGGTTGCATCATGTTGCCACAACGTTTTTCAACAAGCTCTTCAAGGCCGATACCATCGATCATATCGATAGGGTCAAGTACGTTACCTTTAGACTTAGACATCTTGTCGCCGTTTTCATCACGGATAAGGCCCGTCATGTAAACTGTCTTAAATGGTACTTGTGCATTGCCTTCTTCGTCTTTTACGAAGTGCATGGTCATCATGATCATACGAGCAACCCAGAAGAAGATAATATCAAAACCAGATACTAGTACTTCTGATGGGTGGAATGTTTTTAGTGCATCTGTGTTTTCAGGCCAGCCTTGTGTGCCGAATGTCCAAAGTGCAGAAGAGAACCATGTATCAAGTACATCGTCATCTTGGCGTAGAACAACAACAGGAGCTAGATTGTTTTTCTCACGAACTTCTTCTTCAGTACGACCTACGTATACTTTACCGTCGTTGTCGTACCATGCAGGGATACGGTGGCCCCACCAAAGTTGACGAGAGATACACCAATCTTGTACATCACGCATCCAAGCAAAGTACATGTTTTCGTATTGCTTAGGTACGAATTGGATTTGACCATCTTCAACTGCTTTAACTGCAGGCGCAGCTAGAGGTGCAGTACGTACATACCACTGGTCAGTTAGCATTGGCTCGATAACAACGCCACCACGGTCACCGTAAGGAACGGTTAAATCGTGATCTTTAATTTCTTCAAGAAGACCTAGCTCATCAAACTCAGCTACGATGGCTTTACGAGCAGCAAAGCGCTCCATACCACGGTATTTCTCTGGGATATCAGTGCTATAAACATCACTTTCTTCGCCGTTTGTTGTGAATACTTCTGCAGTATCACGAATATCCGCGTTGAATGTTAGGATGTTGATCATTGGCAGGCTATGACGTTTACCTACTTCGTAATCGTTAAAGTCATGAGCTGGAGTGATTTTCACACAACCCGTGCCTTTGTCCATATCCGCGTGCTCATCGCCAACGATAGGAATTAAACGACCAACGATAGGAAGTTCGATGTGTTTACCGATAAGATCTTTGTAGCGAGGATCTTCAGGGTTTACCGCAACACCAGTATCACCAAGCATGGTTTCTGGACGCGTTGTTGCTACAACAATGTAGTCTTTACCGTCAGCAGTTTTAACACCGTTTGCTAGTGGGTAGCGGAAATGCCACATGAAGCCTTTTTTGTCTTTGTTTTCAACTTCAAGATCAGAAATTGCAGTGTGCAGTTTCGGATCCCAGTTAACTAGACGCTTGCCACGGTAGATAAGGTCTTCTTCGTATAGACGAACAAACACTTCTTGAGTTGCAGCAGATAGGCCGTCATCCATTGTGAATCGTTCACGATCCCAATCTACAGATGCACCTAGACGACGAAGTTGCTTGGTAATTGTGCCGCCTGATTCTGCTTTCCATTCCCAAATTTTGTCGATGAAAGCGTCACGACCGTAATCGTGTTTTGTTTTGCCTTCTTCTGCCGCAATCTTACGCTCAACAACCATTTGAGTTGCGATACCTGCGTGGTCGGTACCCACTTGCCAAAGGGTATTTTTGCCTTTCATACGCTCAGCACGGATAAGTGTATCCATGATCGTATCTTGGAAAGCGTGACCCATGTGTAGGCTACCAGTGACGTTTGGTGGCGGGATCATGATGCTGTAAGCTTCTTTTGATGTGTCACCGTGTGGCTTAAAGTAGCCTTTTTCTTCCCAAGTCTGGTACAGAGCTTGTTCTATTGATTGCGGGTTATATGTCTTTTCCATAGTGTTCGTCACGAATATCTCTATTAAAAAGTGGAATGCCAAATATCATAATTAATGGCTCATTATTAAAAACAACAATATATGAGTCATTTAGCTATGATGATTAGCACTATTTTAATGTCTCGGTTTGCATGGCTCGGCCTGCATTGCGGTATATTTTATACCTTTCTCGAGCGTGTTGTTTGCTTTTTTCTTCACAGGGTACGAAGTCTACCACTTGAGCAAAGGAAACCGCAAAATTTGCGACCTCTTGAGCTAAATTTATTAATACATGACGTCGGCCTGATGATCGTAACGTTCCCCAACCAATCTCAATAGGGGATCCAGATTTTGGCCCTTCTCCAATCAAGTTATGTGGAGTGAATTCTGATACTTCATTCTGCCACAGTGCTTCATCAATTGATAAAGCTTGTTCCTTATCTTGAGCTAATATATACACTCTCGCATTTTGAGAATAATAATAATGAGCAAGCTGACACACAAATTTCAACAGTCCATCTTGAGTGGCTGTTGGGGATGTGGGTTCAAGGACATAAAAAAGTGCTTGGCTCATAATCTCTCTTAATTTAATAGATGACGGAAAGAAGTTAAATCGCATGTATTAAAAAAGGGCCATTTAGAGGCCCTTTATATCATAAAACGAAGTGATTTATTCTACGTTTTCTTGGCCTGAACGATTCAGTAAGAACTGGACAAGCAATGAGACTGGTCGGCCTGTAGAGCCTTTATTAGCACCAGAGACCCAAGCGGTTCCCGCACTGTCAATGTGAGCCCAGTGGTATTTCTTAGCAAAGCGAGCTAGGAAACAACCAGCGGTAATAGTACCAGCTGCTTTTCCGCCAATGTTAGCCATGTCTGCAAACGGGCTGTTTAATTGCTCGTTGTACTCTTCAGACATTGGTAAACGCCAAGCGCGATCACCTGATTGCTCAGAGGCATTAATAAGTTCATGAGCTAAAGGATTGTGGTTTGCGATTAAACCATTGATATGATGACCAAGTGCAACAACACAAGCACCTGTTAATGTTGCCACATCGACAACACACTCAGGATCATAACGCTCAACATAAGTCAGTGCATCACACAGTACTAAACGACCTTCAGCATCGGTATTTAATACTTCAACTGTTTGACCTGACATCGTGGTTAAGATATCACCAGGGCGGTAAGAATTACTGCTTGGCATGTTTTCACAACCGGCAAGAATACCTACAACGTTTAATGGTAGATTAAGCTGTGCTAGTGCTTTCATTGCACCAAATACAGACGCAGCACCACACATGTCGTACTTCATCTCATCCATACCATCACTTGGTTTGATAGAGATACCGCCTGAATCGAAAGTCAGACCTTTACCAATAAGTACGATAGGCTTAGCGGTTGGATCAGAATGGCCTTTATATTCCATAATCGACATCATAGATTCATTATGAGAACCTTGACCAACAGCTAAGTAAGACGTCATGCCTAGTTTCTTCATCTCTTCTTCACCGATAACTTTGGTCGTTACGGTTTCATAATCGTCGGCAAGACGACGAGCTTGAGAAGCTAAGTATGCAGGGTTTGCTACGTTTGGTGGCATGTTGCCTAAATCTTTTGATGCCTTTACACCAGAAGCAATAGACAAGCCATGGTTGATTGCTTTTTCACCTAAGTTTAGTTCACGGCGAGTTGGTACATTAAATACTAGCTTGCGTAATGGACGACGCGTCTCAGGTTTATTGCTCTTAAATTGATTAAAGGTATATAGGCTGTCTTTAGTAGACTCAACAGCTTGGCGAACCTTCCAGTACGTATCGCGACCTTTAACGTGAAGTTCTGTTAGGAAACATACCGCTTCCATAGAGCCTGTTTCATTTAGTGTGCTGATGGTTTTTTTGATGATATCTTTGTATTGACGCTCACCAAGCTCACGCTCTTTACCGCAACCTACTAATAAAACACGCTCAGAAAGAATATTTGGTACTTGATGCAATAACAGCATTTGGCCCGGTTTACCTTCTAGATCACCACGACGAAGTAATGAACTAATGTAACCGCCGCTAATTTTATCGAGCTGTTCTGCTATTGGAGATAAACGACGTGGTTCAAAGACACCAACAACGATACAAGCGCTGCGTTGTTTCTCTGGACTGCCACTTTTTACACTGAACTCCATGCGTACTCCTACATCCTAAAGACAAATAGAACTAAATGTTAGATAATGAGCAAAATCTAGTTAGATACTATACTATGTAGTGTTCCGATTTCGCAGGCTAACATCTAGCCAAAGATTAAAAAATAAATGGTTTACACGGAAATTATAGTGATTCTGGCAAAAATACAAGTTTTCTATAGGTAGATTCGACGTGATTATTATTAGATATTTGATCAAGGAGACATTAAAGAGTCAATTTGCGATCTTTTTTGTGCTTTTTTTGATCTTCATGAGTCAAAAGTTTATTAGCATTTTAGCAGATGCTTCTGATGGTGACATTCCTGGTGGTTTGATTTTGTCTTTAGTTGGTTTGAATATGCCAGCAATGGGCTTATTGATGCTTCCATTGAGTATTTTTATTGGTATTTTGCTTACCTTTGGTCGTCTCTATGCGGAGAGTGAAATAACAGTAATGAATGCAACAGGAATGGGAAACTCGATTCTTATTCGTGCGGCATTATATCTGGCTTTAATCACCGGAGTTGCTGCTGCGGCAAACTCATTGTGGCTATCTCCTTGGAGCCAGGAAAAAACCACTCAATTAATGGAAACGGTTGAATCGGATGCAGGCATTGATTTACTGCAAAAAGGTCAGTTTCAGCGTTCTCCAGATGGTAAAGCTGTTGTATTTATTGATGATATCAACAACAAAAATGGTAAGCAGTTAGAGAATATATTTTTAGCTCAACCAGTGCCGGATGAGTCATTACGCCCAAGCGTACTCGTCGCTGAAAAAGGGGTCGTTAAAGAACTTCCTGATGGTCGTCAGGTCTTAGACTTACAAGACGGAACCCGTTATGAAGGGATACCAACACGTTTGGATTATCTTGAAAGTAACTTCAAATCTTATGAGCTCTTAATTGGGCAGAAAGAAGTGAAAGAAAAACGTAGAGACTGGGATGCCATACCGACATTAGATTTAATGAAACGTGGTGAGTTGGAAGCAAAAGCAGAACTACAATGGCGTATTTCTTTGATTATTTGTATTCCATTATTAACCATGGTTGTCGTACCTTTATCTGCCGTTAACCCACGTCAGGGACGTTTTGCGAAGCTAGGGCCTGCGGTTCTTCTGTATCTTGCCTATTTCCTATCATTAAGTGCAGGAAAGTCAGCCATTGAAGACGGTGGACTAGCTCCTTATGTTGGATTGTGGGCCATTAATGCCGTGCTATTAATTATTGGGATTGTATTGAACTCAATGGACAGTGTGTTTGTAAGGAAATTGAAAGAAAAAATGCGGAGAAAACCAAAACATGTTTAAAATTTTAGATTGGTATATTGGCCGTACAATCATTGCGACCTCTGCATTATGCTTGGTAACCTTGGTAGGTTTATCTTCAATTATTAAATACGTTGAGCAATTACGTAAGGTGGGTAAAGGGACATACGATCTTCTCGATGCGTTGTATTTTGTTATTTTAAGTATGCCACGTGATATTGAAATGTTTTTCCCAATGGCAGCATTACTTGGCGCCTTGATCGGCCTTGGTATGTTAGCAGCAAGCTCTGAATTGGTGGTAATGCAAGCCGCAGGCTATTCAAAGCTAGATATTGGTGTCTCAGTGCTGAAGACGGCTATTCCTTTAATGTTAATCGTCATGGCATTAGGGCAATGGGGCGCACCGCAAGCACAAAAGATGGCGCGTGATTTACGAGCATTCGCTACATCTGGCGGTAATATTGCAGCGGTGAGATCAGGGGTTTGGGCAAAAGATGCCAATGATTTTATTTATTTAGCCCGAGTGGATAATCAAGCTAAGCTTTACGGTGTGACGGTATGGCAGTTTGATGATGAGCATAAACTAAATAATATTTTATTTGCACGTAAAGCCGATTATCAATCTAAAGATGCGGGTTGGCTGCTGAGTGATGTTTCTATTACTCAGATGAAAAATGAAGCAAAAATCAGTGAAAAGAAAGTGGATACGTTGAATTGGGCTACAACATTAACACCAGATAAGTTGGCGGTGGTAACGGTTAAGCCAGAAGAGCAGTCTCTAACTGGTCTTTATGATTATGTGAATTACTTGAAAGATTCAGAGTTAGATGCGGCACGTTATGAGTTAGCATTTTGGCGTAAAGCACTGCAACCTATATCGGTTGCGGTAATGATGCTCTTAGCGCTCTCATTTGTGTTTGGCCCATTACGAAGTGTCACTATGGGTGCTCGTATCTTATCTGGTGTGATTGCGGGCTTTACCTTCTATATTTCAAATGAGCTGTTTGGACCAATTACCTTGGTATATAACATTCACCCGATATTCGGCGCTTTAGGGCCCAGCTTAATATTTCTACTTATTACTATAGGGCTACTGAATAGAAAGCTTTAACGTAAAAAGGAGATACTGCTGAGTATCTCCTTTTTTTATATGTGCTGTTATTTACTACGATTGGTATTACTTAAACTGCTTTATCTAAAACGATAACACGAGTTTTTGCCCAAGTGTCTTGAAAAGCAGCATTGTCTTTAGAGATAAATACAAGCAGGTTGCCTAAACCAAAAGCTGAAGTCGACATACGAATAATCGCTTGAGTTAGGGTGATTGGTGAACCATCAAGTTGCTGAACTTGAAGTTTCCAAGCGCGCATTCCAAGCGTTTGGCCTTTACACCAAAAGTAAGCAAAGAAGCCTACAAATATAGAGATAAGAGTCATTGGGTAAAGATTACGCCATAATGGGTCATGGTTTAAATAAGAGCTTACATCTGGAAAGTCACCATAACTAATGATCCCTGCACCATAAAGCATTTCAAGAGTAGCGACGATAGCGCCACCAGTTAGCATCATGATAGCGCTGATGATTAATGTATCGTAGAACCAAGCTCCCATGCGACGCATAAAGCCCGCTTGTTTTTGTGTTGTCATTTTATCTTCCGTAAATTAAAAAACTGACAGCAGTATAACGATAGTGAAAGCAAAAATGAAAATCAGATTGTAAATAAATGCTGATTATTTCAGCAAACAAAAAACGAAGAGTAATAAAGAGCTTGCGCCAAGATCATCTCTGAGTATAATCAATCACATCAAGCAGCAATGCTGATAAAGCCGGTATGGTGAAATTGGTATACACGACGGATTCAAAATCCGTTTCCGAAAGGAGTGGCGGTTCAAGTCCGCCTACCGGTACCACATTTAAATGACAAAGCCTCGATGAAAATCGGGGCTTTGTTGTATCTGGAATATAGAAAACCCACCATCGAACTCTCGACATAAAAAAGCCCCAACCGAAGTCAGGGCTATAGTATTATTCATTTAAAAGATTTATTGATTTTCTTCAAGCTTTGCTTTTGCTTCTTCTACTTTAGAAAAATCTAAACCTAGCTCTTCAACTGCCTCTTTAATTAACGCTGGGTTTGTCATCACTTGCATCATTAGCGGTTGCAGTTTTTCTTGGGGAATACCTAAGCTTTGAATGATAGCCATTGCTGCTAATGGATTTTGTGTTAGCGTTTGAAATACTTCAGCGATCTTCTCATCACTAACATTGTGTTCTTTTAATGTTTGAATAATAGGGTTCATTAGAATCGTCCTTATAATTAATTAAAGGTAGTTGCTGCCTAGGATCATTAACCAAGTAAAGCCAGCAAAGCACAGAGCGACAAATACAGCCGCAGAGCCAATATCTTTAGCTCTGCCACTTAATTCATGATGTTCGGGGCCTATACGGTCTACAACGGCTTCTATCGCCGAGTTTAAAAGCTCAATCATAAAGATCAGAACAAATACACCAACCAATAAGATTTTTTCCACGGCAGTGACATCTAAAAGTAGGGCGATAGGAGTTGCAATAGCTAGCATAGCTAACTCTTGGCGGATGGCCGCTTCGTATTTAAAAGCAGCTTTAAGACCTTGAATAGAAAAACCTGTCGCTTTGATTACACGCTTGATACCAGTGTTGCCTGGTTTTCCTGATGGGGTAGGAGTCATTATTTAACCTTAGATGAAGAGCCAATACGAATGGAGGATATGGTAGTGTTGCATTTATGAAATGACAAGCATAAAAAAAGCCTCATCAATGATGAGGCTTTTTAATATGGCTCCCTTTGCTGGACTTGAACCAGCGACATACGGATTAACAGTCCGCCGTTCTACCAACTGAACTAAAAGGGAATTATAATGGTGCCTCGAGGCGGAATCGAACCACCGACACGAGGATTTTCAATCCTCTGCTCTACCGACTGAGCTATCGAGGCAAAAAAATGGTGCCGACTACCGGAGTCGAACTGGTGACCTACTGATTACAAGTCAGTTGCTCTACCTACTGAGCTAAGTCGGCACACTTAATTTTTTTGCTATCACTGAATTAAATCAGTGATAAGAAAACCTTATCTTACGACAAGATTTTTGAATATGGCTCCCTTTGCTGGACTTGAACCAGCGACATACGGATTAACAGTCCGCCGTTCTACCAACTGAACTAAAAGGGAACAGATTTT
>JAAGZR010000041.1 GCA_024206155.1 Aliivibrio sp. | reverse complement strand
TGCTCTGTCTTTTCTATAAAGAGAAGCAGAAACAAAACCGGCTCAATGATTAATACTGATTGTTACATAAAAGTAATTTTGTGTAGCCACTCAGTTCATTGATTTTTTATTTGCTTTCGCAAATAGTGATTATCAACTCACAAGTGCCCACACAGATTAATAGGTTTCAAATTGTTAAAGAGCTTTTCTTCTACTTTCAAAGCGTTTTCGCTTTCCTGTGAAGAGGACGGTCATTTTATCTATTTAAGTTTCAGTGTCAAGCACTTATTTTAAACTAAACTTTCTAACCATTTCATCACTAACCCTTTACCACTCTATGTTGAGCGCTCTGTGTCAGTGAGGTCGCATTATAGGGAGTTCGATCACATTAGCAAGCGTTAAATGCATTTTTTTGTATGTTTTCTTTCTATTTGATGGTCATTTAATCAATAGAAAACTTATACTTTATTACCCCTACCACTCTAACAGCTTACCCACAAAGTTATCCACAATTACTGTATTTAATTAAAACTAAACTGATAAATTAAATCAACAGCACTATCTACTCCAGATATAGCTTCTATATAGAGATCGCTAATAATTCGATACCTTAACGTAAATTCACCAAGTGAATTAAAAATACCAACCCCATACTTAACTTGTAAATCTGGTGCTATATAACCACTTATTGTCACTTGTGAATCGTCACCAGAACCAGCAGTATCTAATTGTAGATCCTGAACACCAAATGCTTGTCCAATCTCTCCAACTACTTTTCCGCTTTTAGCAAGACTTAAACCAATTAACGTTGTCGTCATGGCGTTGCCACCAGCTTCGCTATCTATATCCTGTCCTCTTAATAAGTAAGATAACGCATTTGCTTGAGGCATAGGTGGAGATGAAAATATTTTGACTGTCGGTGAATCAGCAGAGCCATTCACTTTAATCCCTGCAATAACATCATCCTCTGTATTTGCTGGATTTCGTATAGCTTCGATGTCTAGATAAGGTTGATCTGCTGGGCCATTGAATAAAATCTTTCCTGTTTTAATTTGTAGATCTTGTCCGAAAGAACGATAAGTACCGTCTTCAATATTTACTTCCCCTATAATAAATGGCGCTTTATTTTTCTGAGTTACATTTAGTTGACCAACAAGGCCTGCTTCTAAACCAAAAGCAGAAAGAAGAACATCATTACCTATTGAGATTTTAATATCAGTCTCAACTTCCATTGGCAATTGGGTTTTAGTTTCTACCGGTTGAAGATTATTATTTAAAATTACTTCATCCTTTGATACACCCACTGCACTTTCTGGCAACTCATTAACGACAATTCTCCCCCATGGGATACCTATACTGCCAGTGATCCTCGCTAATGTCGGAGTAATATGGATTTTCATATCTGGCTTAACTTTTAATTTAACCATTGGGGGTACATTAACTTGTAATTCATTACCAGCAACATCGAGTCCTACTTTCCAATTCTTTAAATCATGCCAGTCTGCTAAACCATTAATATTTAAATCACCATCAGGTGTCGTTACCTTGGAAACAAGTTCTCCATCGTGACCATTCATCTTAATTTTGATATCACCATCTGAAATATCAACAGGCGAGCCGCCTCCTTTAACTACGACTTTATTAATAATGAACTCACCAACTGACTTGAGATGAAGTATCGGACCTGAAAAGTTAATCTTTGAGTTAATAATCCCTTGAAGTTGACTGTATTCACCTAATGCTGGTTCAAACATAGATAATGACAACGCCTCTATATTTGATATTCCTTTTATTGTTTTCTTGCCTGTTAAATCATCTATTAGCATCTGTCCATTTAATTGACCGTTATCTGTTAGACCAATAATCCAATTTGCATTAAGAACATCACCTTTCATTTCTGCATTAACTTTTATCTCATCCCAACCAATAATTAATGGTTGATCCATTTGTTGTTGAACATTTCCTTTTGGTAAATACAAAGCTGCCTTTACATACGGTTTCTTTTGCTCTTCCCACTTTGCAATTACGTTTAAATTAGCCTCCCCATTAACTTTTGTCTCTTCAGGAAGGAAAGCTTTTAACTTGCTAAACTCAAAGTGATTTACGCTTAAATCAACAATTCCTGATTTGCCCGCTAATAAATTTTTATTTAAGCAAAGCGACGTTATCCCCTGGCTCCAGCAATTAGCTTGAACAAATACTTCTGATGTTTGGATGTCATAGGCTAATGCTACTTTATTGTCTAACTTCCAAGGTCCAATTTCAGTTTTGACTTCGGTTTTTGATAATTCCCCTTTCCAAGTTTTTTTTCTATCTAGTGCACCATTAATCAAAAGATTAGCATCAATAGCATTTGATTTTAGATTTATACTTAAGCGATGCTTTTCTTCTTTACCGCTAAATTTAATCTTTAATGCTTCAAGTATCTGATTTTTATATTTGCCTTTACTTAAATCAATACGAAGATCAGCATTGATTCTTGGAATTGGTACTACATAACCTTTAATAGAGGCCTTTTTTAATGTTGCTTCTTTGTTCCACTTTAATCCAACCGCTTCTATATCAAGCTCAATTTTAGGCTCTGTTACTTTTCCAGTTAATGCAACTTCGCCAAATAACTTACCGTATAAATCAGGAACACTATCTGACAATTCAGGAAAATTAACATCTACATTCAGATTCATTTCTTTATTAACTTCACCAGTAACGTCAATACCATTATCACCATGGTGCAATGCTAGACTTGGGATATCGATATTAATCTCTCCTTTACCATCCTTGTCATGAGCAAAAAGAGAACCATTAACATCCAATGGATACTTTCTAAATATGCCTTTAATATCAATCACAGGTATCAAAGCATTCCAACCACCTTTATCGCTAAGTGAACCACTAGTCTCAATTCTCCCACTAATATTCCCTTCTGCAGCTTCCCATTGGATACCCGGCTGGATGTTTTGAAGATCAATATCTCCCTTCCACTGTAGTAATGAACGCCAATCTATCTCAAGACCACCTGAAACCTGACCACCTAATGTCTCGATAAGTAAATCATATAAATTTACCGAACTAGTATCTCCCTTACCTTCTAAACGAATGTTTGTTTGAGGAACGTTTTTTCCTTCTATATAAAGAGAACCAGAAAATTGATACTTATTTAAATCACCTTTTGCTCTTATGTTAGGTATTAATGCTGTTATGGCTTTATCGCCAATAAGCGGCCAATAAACATCCCCTTCTGATACTTTAATATTAAAAGGTAATGTCGACTCTAAAGGCTGGAGTTCTGCATCAATCTTTGCTTGTAAACCGCCACTCAATTTAACTGAGGCCTTTAAATCAGCCACACTTCCCTCTGCATCTAAGGTAACTTTATGTCCCTTTAATTCAGTTTCTTTAACTTTTAAAATAGCATTGAGTGTTAACGGGTAATCGCCATCAAGCTTAACATCACTGTCCATTCTTAAACTTGCTTGCGGCATATCTAAATAAAAATCTTTTACATGGACATCATGTTCTCCAGCCTTAGCAATAAAATCGAGTTGATTTACTTTAATTTGAGAGTCTTGCTGTAACGTAAAATCTCGTAAGGCAAATTTCTTAACATTAATATTTAATGGGATATAAATAGAGGGAAGAATAATTTTTGAGGTTGGTTTTTCTTTTGGTAATTCGTCTGGCTTTTCTTGAGAGGCTTTTTGTTTAGCTAACTCGACGCTTATCTTTTCCCAAACAAGAGGAGTAACGGTCAAATCACTATGATGTAGTTTTACACCAGTATTAAATGAGCGCCATTGAATACGGTTACCTAAAATGTCCATATCAATATTATTTAAACTAATATTCGTTACATTGATAGGGATAGGCATAGATAGAAGACTTGGCTCTACAGGCTCCGGCTCTTCGGTTTTTTGAGTTTCAGGCAACTCAGGCAAGACTAATGTCAAACCATCAATTGATATATCATCAACACAAAGCGCCGGTTGCATTAAACACTCTGGAGTTAAAGCAACACTTAAATTATGCACTTTGACATCAATAAACGCTTTATCTTGATAGGATATTCCGTTTAATGAAAATTCAGGTAATACACTCCCCTCCACTTTATCTATCTGTAAAGACGGTAATGCTTTTTCTGCCCCCCAAACAAGCAATTTTAATCCCGGGTTAGTAAAAACAATTGCACCTACCAATAAGAGTAGTACTAAGATTAACATTGGGAAAAATAGTGCTAAACAAATACAGTGACGGCTAAAACGATATTTTTTCTTTTTCCTTATATCGATAAATGGCTCTCGGTTTTCCTCTAAATAACTCATACTTCAGGCCCTAAGGCAAAATGTACTTTAAATTGATCTTTTGGTTCAGCATCCAAACCCCAGGCAAAATCGAGACGCACGGGGCCAACTGGCGATACCCATCGAATACCAAAACCCACACCCGTTTTCCAATCAGGCGTTGATATCCACGCATCACCATAATCCACAAACGTTGCTACCCACCAATTACCAACCACCCGATATTGATATTCTAAACTACTGGTTGCCATAAATTGACCACCGGTCAAATAACCATCTTTATCTTTTGGAGATATTTTGTCATAACCATAACCTCTAACGCTATTATCACCACCAGCGAAGAATCGAATAGAAGGAGGGAGTTTATAAAAATTATCGGTATACATAGCTCCGATCTCTCCTCTTGCTACACCTCGATGATTTTCACCAATACTTCGAACAATTGCACCTTGAGTTAAAAGACGCAGTAATTTTACATCGGATGTTAATGCTTGATCCGTTGCTTCTATGCTAAACGTTTTTTTATCTCCCCACATAGGCATGGTACCTCCACGTGAGCGGCTTTTAGAAAATGACACTCCGGGTAAAACTAACCATGCAGTACCATCTTGAACCCCTTGCGTAAATTCTTCATAAAGAAAGCGAGTAAAAATGGCTCTATGCCAACCAGAATCCAATACCCAGTGACGTTCGAAAGCTAAATTTGACTCTAAACTATCAGTATCTCTATTATCTATACTCTTCAAACCATACTTAACGATGTAGTAATCTTTAAGCACCTGTTCTAGCGGGATTTTATACGATATTGTTGCTTCTTTTTCAGGTTTTGAGATAGAAAGTCCTGTATCTAAACTGTGTCCGTATTTATTGATCCATGGTTTCTTCCAGCCAATTTTCCCTCTAACACCAATATCAGTTGAATAGCCTATACTGGTCTCTAATTGATTTCGAACTTGAGGAGCTACATAGACATTTATTGGCAGCTGCTGACTCATTCTAGCCGATTTCAGTTCTGGTTCAACATAGACAGACGAAAACCATTCTGTATTAGATAACGACTGGTTTAACTCACCAATTTGACTTGCAAGGTATGGGTCACCCTCTTTAAAAGGGATAATTGAGCGAACTCGTTGATCTTCAATTTGGCTTCCCTCAATCTTTGTATTGCCAAAATGATAGCGCTGACCACTTTGATAATGTAAAAGAACCAAAGCTTGATGCCGTCCTGGTGCGATTTCTAAACGACTTAAAGTAAATTCACCATCAAAATAACCCTTTCTTAACGCTAAGTTCTGCAAAGTTCTTTTTAGATCTTCATATTTACCATGATTAATTATTTCACCTAGATTTAGCCCGGAATTATCAACTGCATTGATAAAATCAATATCCGTTTTTGCTTCTCCCGTTATAGTAATATCACTGACATAGATATAAACAGGTTCGCCAGCATTCACGCTAAACACTAACGTATGATCGCCTTCTTTACCTTCAATGGAGAAATTCATCGATGGATCGTAATAACCTAACGCTTTAAGTGCATCTCGGGCATTTTTTTCAAGACGAGATTGGAAACGAAGTGAAGTAGAGTACTCCTCTTCTGGTATGGCTGAAATATACGCTTCGACGTTACTCAGCAAAGATCCTTCTAAACCCTCTATTTCCAATTCTGTTTGTGCTGATACTCTTACTGAGAGTAGAGCCAAACAAGAAATAAATAAGAGGGGTAACTTCTTTGTCATACTTATAATTATTCTATTGATTCATGAATGCATTCTATGCAATGGTAATTTACTCGCTTTGTAGAGTAGCACAAGGTAAAAGTCTTCTAAATGACTCAGTTGAAGGATGTGACATGACCATAAATAAACAAAATTTACGACCTCATCATTTTATTTCACAGGTTGATTTAGAAATAACACCTGCAGACCATGACGTTATTTATGTTGGGATGGGATGTTTTTGGGGCGCAGAGCGCTTGTTTTGGCAATTACCAGGAGTTTACTCAACTGCCGTTGGATACGCTGGTGGGGACACACTAAACCCGAACTATAAAGAAGTCTGTACAGGAACAACAAACCACGTAGAAGTAGTAAAAATCGTCTTTAATCCTACCCTTATCTATCTTGAAACTCTGCTACATTCTTTTTGGCAGAACCACAATCCAACACAAGGAATGCGTCAAGGTAATGATATAGGAACACAGTATCGCTCTGTTATTTATACTAATTCAGAACAACAACAGCTAATTGCAGAAGAAACACAGCAGCAATACCAAGCCGCATTAGAGAAACAAGGTATTAATACACCAATAACTACAGAAATACTGCCAATAAATATTTTCTATTTTGCCGAAGAGTACCATCAACAATATTTAGCGAAAAACCCTAACGGTTACTGCGGGTTGAGTGGAACTGGAGTCTGTTTCCAATAAAAAGAAAAGGTGCTCATCACGAGCACCTTCCATCTTGATATCATTGGCGCAGTTTATAACATTATGCTGGCACCACCGATAGCTGGCGAATATGCTGATTAACCTCACTCATTACTGATAACATTTTTCTATTCTCTTTATTTGGCATCAGTAGTTTGCCCTCATCGAACTCAAAAGAACCAATACCTTCAATATGAAGTTGTCCTTTAAATAGGGTTTTAACAAAGCGAGCCACTTGAAGTGGTCTATAAGCCTTAAAATTTCTAAACATAGCCATTACCTCAATAATCCATATAAGGTGATCATTAAACGTCCATTAAAAATATGTCACCTTGCCATTTATTACCTAAACAACAATAAGGTAAAACATTTAATTAACATTATATATTGCAAAACAGTGTACGACAAGTTGGATTTCATTTATTAATAATGAGCAATTAATGAATTTATACTGGTCGAATCGCTTTTTATTAATCTCTGCACTACACTGCAAATTCTTATTTCTAAGGATAATAAAAATGAACAAAGTAAAACTATTCACTCTTAGTGCCTGTCTATTACCTTCCCTTTCTTTTGCTCACAACATTTCATTAAACCAACCTGTACCATCAGTAACGGTTAAACAATATGGCGAAATAACTTACACCAACGACACCCCTACTTATCAAACATGGAACAGTGAACAGCTAAAAGGGAAGGTTCGAGTTTTACAAGCCATTGCTGGGCGAAGCAGTGCCAAAGCAATGAACGCCGATCTTATGAGTGCTATCACCTTAGAAAAGTTCCCTGAATCAACATATCAAACTACAACAATTATCAATCAAGATGATTCTATTTGGGGCACAGGTGGATTTGTAAAGTCATCTGCTGAAGAGAGTAAAAAAGAATTTTCATGGTCATCTATGGTTCTTGATGAAAATGGTAAGGTCGCAAACGCTTGGGATCTTGAGCCTGAAAGCTCAACCATTATTGTTCAAAATAAAAAAGGGAATGTCATTTTTGTTAAGGAAGGAAAGCTATCTTCCGGTGAAATTAAGCAAGTCATAGCGCTAATCCATGCTCAGCTATAAATAAATGGCTTGATTATCAATTGTTATATTATTACATTTACCGCTTATACTCTTTTTAAGGCGGTACAATGCAATCGTACTTTTTTACTAAACAGCGTTGGTTAAACTGGAGTTTAGCTATTACTCTAACGCTGTTTAGTGTATTGGTTGCCCATCACCAAATTGATGCTAATGAACAGCACCATGAGAACCATCACTGCCAATTATTTCATTCTATTGGTTCCGGTTTTATTGTACATATCACTTCTCCCCCGATCATTCCTCAAGCTATAGTCAGATTAGTATTCTCTATCGTAGAAAATAGTTCTCCATTTTCAATAACCGTACACTCTCGAGCACCTCCCTTACCTGTCGTCTAATATTCATAAATACACCACATTTATAACACTTAGATAATAGGAAGCAATTATGCTTATCTGTAATAAAAAAAATGCTCTACGATTAATGATTTCTAGTACCTTATTCTCAACCCCACTGATGACTTATGCCGGTGATCATCATCATGACGATCATGAGCATTCTGAACATCGTCAACACGAGGCACACGTTCATGGTGTTGTAGAAGCGAATATAGCTCAAGATGGTGACCATTTACTTTTTGAAATCACAGCTCCAGGCTCTGACGTTGTAGGATTTGAACACGCTCCTAAAAACAAAGAGCAAGAGCAGTTACTAGAGCAAGCTATTGCTAAACTAAAAAAACCAAATGCAATTTTCTCTCTACCAGAGTCTGCTAACTGTAAAATTTCAGAGGTACATGTCTCTCATAGTATGAAGCATGATGACCATGATAAACATGATCACGAAGATCACGATGATCACGATG
>JAAGZR010000380.1 GCA_024206155.1 Aliivibrio sp. | reverse complement strand
TAACCCTGGATATATATACTATTGATATGTGTTTAAATGAGCAAGGGATAGGCTCCGTACATGTTATTGATAGCAAGCTAATTTGTAAATGCGTAAGCTATTTATGTGGAATGTTTGATTTCTTGCTCGATAATAAAAAGTTTAAGGGTTTATGCCAGATTGAATTTAGCTTTGCCACCACCCCCTAAAAGGCAAGGATTTGAGTCTCAACCATTTACAAGTTACTGCTGAGAGGGAGGGGAATAAATCTAGTTAGACACAAGCCAGGCGTTAAAAAGGGGAGAGAGCGGTTTGGCGATTAAATCCTTAAACGTTTTAGTGATCAATTTTGGCTGAAGTCCATATCCCTTCAGTGGAAGCGACCAACGTCGATACCTGGCATGATTGAGAAGAAACTCGATAAAACGAGATTGCCAAAATAAGGGTGCCAGCTAGGTGCATTGCAGCCCGCTATGAGCTTAAATTTTCTTACCTAAATTCACCTTTGAAAATTGCACAACTAAGCAGGGCAAGAGTAAATACCCAAAGATTTACCCTCATCAGTGTTCTCCACGCCGATCTGACGACATCCAGCCTCTGCGGGGGGAGTCCTTGCCCCGATGTGGATTGTGTAGTTGTCAGTCTC
>JAAGZR010000379.1 GCA_024206155.1 Aliivibrio sp. | reverse complement strand
TTCAACGATAGTTTGCTCAGAAGCGTCAAGCTCAGTCGTTGGTAGACCATCTTGTGCTAGTTGTGCTAAATCAGTTTCAGTTAGCGATGCTAGATCACCTGAGAACAGTGCTTCTGTAATACGGATAGAAGAAGCTAAACCTTCCTCACCGTGAACCAAACGAGTTACTTCTTTAGCAAGGACACCTTGACCAGCAGGACGGCCTTGAACACTCTTATCACTTTCTTCAATTTCAGCAATTTCGTCTACAGATAAGAATGTGAAGAAACGTAAGAAATTATATACGTCAGCATCCGCAGTGCCCAACCAGAATTGGTAGAAAGCGTATGGTGATGTTTTGCTTGGGTCTAACCAAATTGTACCTGATTCAGTCTTACCAAATTTAGTACCATCTGATTTAGTTACTAGCGGTAACGTTAAGCCAAATACTTTATTACGGTTCATACGACGAGTAAGATCGATACCACCAGTAATGTTACCCCACTGATCAGAACCACCAATTTGAAGCGTACATTCTTTTGCTTTGTTTAACGCAGCAAAGTCATACGATTGAAGCAGCATGTAGCTGAACTCAGTGAATGAGATACCAGAACCTTCACGGTCGATACGCTGTTTCACAGATTCTTTTTGAATCATTGCATTTACGCTGAAGTGTTTACCTACATCACGCATAAACTCGATTACGTTGATTTCACCAATCCAATCTAGATTGTTAACGACTTCTGCGCCATTTTTCTCTTCTGTAAACTCAACAAAAGCAGAAACTTGAGTACGGATTTTATTAACCCAATCACCCACTACATCAGATGTGTTCAATTGACGCTCAGCGGCTTTAAAGCTTGGATCACCAATGAGACCAGTAGCGCCACCAACAAGCGCTAATGGCTTATGGCCTGCTTGTTGAAAACGCTTAAGAACTAACAAAGGTACTAGGCTACCTATGTGTAAACTGTCTGCTGTCGGATCGAAACCACAATAGAGAGTACGACAGTCAGTAGAAAGGTGCTCAGCTAATTCTTCGTCTGCTGTGCACTGTGCAATAAGCCCACGAGCTTTTAAATCCTGCAATAATTCATTTGTTGCTGTCATAGATAACCTACTTGTACTCTAAATTTAGGTATAAAAAAGAAGACTCGATTTTACACATTTAGCCGCTAAATAACAGACTTTGTGAGTAAAAAGGCACTTCAATTCAATTTACCATTTTATCTGTAATTAAATCCCTTACTCTTTCAATAAAATAAGCCATAAAAAAGAGTATATGATTTATTTATTGTGTTAATTTTTCGACAATATATGTAATTTTGTGATGCTTAACTCAAACCTAAACAAAGGCCATTTTCTAAAGCTTGAATCTGCTAACTATGCCCATATTTCCTTAGTAGGTGTTGCTAAGATACGCTTTACTTAGTTGCTATTTCTTTCTATCTTGCTAAGGAAAAAGAATGAAAAAGTTTGCCCGTGCTGCAGTTCTAATGGTATTAGTATTTGGACGACCTCAAGCACAAGCTTCCTCATTAATTGAGTTTATTGAGCCTGATTATCAAGAAGCAAACCAATCAGAGATCGATCATCAACATGTCCTTCATAGCCTAAATGGTCTACTTTCCATCCAAAATTGGAACTATTTCTCACATCAGCCTTACGATGATTTTGATATTTTAAATTCAAAAGCGCATCAAGCTCAAAGAGAGCTAGAAAATCTGTGTAAAGAAACCGCTTTGATCTCTAATTCTCAGCCTCAATTTGCTGGAGTGAAGAGCGCAGAACGTGCCTTACTAAAAATTGAACAAGAGTTAAATGGTCAAGTTAACCAGTTAACTGACATGGCAAGAGCGACCATCGTTGCCGATTCAATACCTGATTTGGTGACGGCTTATGAATCCATAAATAGAGAAACAACCGTACTGAATGTCACTAACCGTTTTGCACAGCCAGCAAAATCAGGCTATCGAGACATAAAATTACTCGTCGAATTACCAAAAACAAAACTGGTCGCAGAAATACAGCTGCATTTAAAGGACATTGCGACAGTAAAAAATGGTGCAGAGCATAAATTGTATGAAGAAATTCAAAACATTGAACGTTTAGCTCTTCTGGAAAAGCGAGAATTCACTCAATTTGAAGATGCTCGAGTGACTAAATTGAGAACTCTATCTCAATCACTATATACAAATGCATGGCAAACCTATTTACCACTCCAAGCACTCGCGTAATGTTTAATGATTAACATACCAAAAACTAAAAAAGAGCAGCCACTGTATATTGGTTGCTCTTTTTATTTAATAGCGTTTATTTTTATACCATAAAAACTAATTTATGCCATTAAAACCAAGCTTCCGAAAAAAGCTAAACCAGAAAATATGGCTATAGTTGTAATGAGTGCAAATTTGAAATCACTATCCATAACGACTCCTTGTTATTATGTAGTAACAAAAAATTAACACTAGTTTGAGGTATCTTCAAGGAATCAAAGAAAATTGACAGCCAAGTTGGTATTAGCATCACAATGTCAGCATAATAAATCAAACTTAGGGATAAGATCAGTCGCTATGTGGCTAAATACAAATTATCAAAATTAAAACCTATTTTAGGAGGAAAAATGAAACGGACGTCATTACTGGGGCTGCTGGCCATCCTGCCTTTACCAATATTTGCTCAGGTATATCTTACACCCTCTATTGGCTTTTCTGCTGGCGGTGAAGTGAACAGTGCTGGAGAAACTTATAAAATCAATGGAGATAACGCGTTATCTTTTGCTATAGAAACAGATTTTGATACAGGTCGTATTGGACTATTTTATAGTACTCAAAGCAGTGAGGTAAAATCACTAGACTATAAAACACGATTTGATTATTTACATTTCCAAAGTGCTTTAGATTATTCTCTTACCCCTAAACTAAGTTCATTTTTAGGATTAAGCCTTGGTGCAACTTATACCGATGTCGACTGGAGTGATGAAAATTTACGCTTCTCTGCCGGCGCTTTTACTGGGCTGCAATATCACTTTACTGACAATGTTGCCTTACAGCTAGAAGCTCGTTGGTTAGGTACTTCTGTTGATAGCAGTTTTGACAGCGCTTGTGTTTCTGGTTCAACACAAAATAGATGTGTTATTCGTTATGAAGGCAGTTGGATGAATCAAGTTCAAGGGAATCTTGGCTTACGATTCAGTTTTTAACTTTATTCCCCTTATTTTATAAATTCCAATTAATGCGATTACTTTCCCATAAATTGGAATTTATTTATAATAATACAATAATTTGCATAACCTTTATTTAACACATGATACATTCCAAACACCCACCATCAATCAAGCCCATCCTCTAAAAAAAGATATAATTTCAGCATAATTTACTAGATCCCTTACATTAAGCTACCTTTTTGTCATATTGCCTTAACACGTATTAATGGGTAATCTGCCTGTAATGCTTAGCTAATACCTCTAGTTTAAGCAAATTAATTTCAAATTTAATAGAGAATGATACTAAGTTAGCTTCATTTCTCAGGGAAAAGTTTTTAAAAGGAGTATTTAATGAAGCGTGAACAATGGGGTTCTCGAGTAGGATTTATCCTTGCTGCAGTAGGATCTGCTATCGGTCTAGGTAATATTTGGCGTTTTCCATACATGGCGTATGAGAATGGTGGCGGTGCTTTCTTTATTCCTTATTTATTTGCCATGTTAACTGCCGGCATTCCATTTATGATCATGGAATTTGGTATGGGTCATAAATTCAGAGGCTCGGCACCACGAACTTTTGCAAAAATAAATCAAAAATACGAATGGCTTGGTTGGTTTCAAGTACTAATAGCTGCTGTTATCGCAGTTTATTACGTTGCCGTTATTGGCTGGGCAATCTCTTACTTCAGTATGTCTTTTTCTCAAAGCTGGGGCCAAGATACAAATGCCTACTTTTTTAGTGAATATTTGAAGCTAGGAGATAACTCACCAACAAAACTGGGTGGTATTCAGTGGCACATTGCCATTCCTATGATTATTGCATGGAGCATAACTTTTGCTGCTATTTTTGGTGGTGTAAAAAGTGGTATCGAGCGTGCTAGTAAGGTTATGATGCCATTGCTATTTATTATGGTTATTGCGCTTATCGGCCGTATGATTTTCTTACCAGGAGCACTGGATGGTCTTAATTACCTGTTCCAACCAGATTTCAGTAAAATAACAGACCCAAAAGTATGGTCAGCCGCTTATGGTCAAATCTTCTTTACGTTAAGTGTCGGTTTCGCAATCATGCTGGCTTATTCAAGTTACCTACCTGAAAAGTCTGACGTAAATAACAATGCGTTTATGACAGTATTAATTAACTGTGGTTTCTCTATTATCGCTGGTATTCTTATTTTCTCTATCCTAGGAAATATGGCGCATGAACAAAGCAAACCCTTAACTGAAGTCGTTAGTGCTGGTGTTGGTCTTGCATTTGTTACTATTCCAGCAGCCATCAATTTATTACCTGCTCCTTATATTCTTGGTCCTCTGTTCTTCTTTGCTTTAGTTGTGGCGGGTCTTAGTTCTCATATTTCAATTATTGAAGCCGTTACTTCTGCATTTATCGACAAACTAAAATGGTCTCGTAAAAAAGCCGCTTCTGTTGTTTGTGGTATAGGGCTGGTTGTTTCTATGGCCTTTGCGACTAATGGCGGACTATTGCTGCTTGATTTAGTTGATTATTTCATTAATAACATTGCTCTACTAGCAAGTTGCTTAATTGAATTATTTATCATGGGTTGGTTGGTAAAACTTACAGACATACGTTCGCACGTAAACAAAATCTCTGAGTTTACCGTTGGTAAATGGTTTGAGATCTGCTTACGCTTTATAAGCCCAGCATTTCTAGTGGTTATCTTAGGGACTAATATTGTTAATACATTAACCGACGGATACGGTGGTTACGCTCAATCAGACTTACTATTACTTGGTTGGGGATTAATTGCTGCAATGTTGGTCGTTGGTATCGTTATTAATAAATCAAGCAAGGAGGCTTAATATGACAACTGGTGCAATCATTATGATGGTTATTGGTTTAGGGATCACGTGGGGAGGCGCGGCCTTCTGTATCCATAAAGCGATAAACAGTAATTAGAACTTAGACTATAAAAATACAATACTTAAAGCAGATCTTAGGATCTGCTTTTTATTATATCCTTATTTGTATTAGTATTAGTTAAAGGAAAACCATGACCATACTTTATTCATTTCGACGTTGCCCTTACGCGATGCGAGCGCGACTTAGTATCGCCCTTTCCAATAAATCAGTTCAACTTCGTGAAATCATATTGAAACATAAACCCGAAGCGATGCTTTTCGC
>JAAGZR010000040.1 GCA_024206155.1 Aliivibrio sp. | reverse complement strand
CCTAAACCTGATTTTGAACCATAAAAACAAGAGCTTTATTGATTTTAAAGTAGTGAAAGGCGAAAACAGGGTTGGGCAAAGATGAAGTGAGTATTTAAAGGCACTTCCATTGCCAAACCAAAAATTGAACCAAACACAAAACATTAATGTACATACTTGACTAGCAAATAAATTAAGCTGGTTAGGTGCGTGCAACTAACGCCACGCTAAGCGTTAAAAAGTTGTTGGCTAAAATGAGTGAGGAACGAGCGCTAGCCAACTGTTTAGCGTACGTTCGAGTAACTAGTTATGTTTAAAACTGATAACCAGCTTGAATAAAAGCGCCTGTTTCATTTTCTTCGTTTCCCTTTCCCGCTAGGAGAGTAAAACCAATATTGAAACCCGACTTGTCAATACCACTAAAAAAGTAAGAGTAACCTAATCCGCCACCGTAAATCGGATCATGGCCATAGAAAGAGTTTTCAGTGCCAACTGCTCCAACGTATATGTTTATACCATGGTTTTTACTCTGAAAATCAAACAAGTCAGTTGTTATCCAGCCAAGACCCAAACCGTAAGTAGTATTACTGCCGCTTATTTTCAAAACTCCAGCCGAAACATACTTTATATCAACGTCAGACTGAACCCCTGCATTCATGCCAAGTCCACCATATATAGTTCCAACGCCAAGACCCAAAGTGTAATTATTGTCAGCTAATGATTGTGCTGAAAGAGCTAAGACAATAGAAAATAATGATGATTTATGAATAATATTCAAAAGTACTCCTACGTTATTAACGTTTTATACATACGCCGCACTAAGCGGTAAAAAGTTGTTGGCTATAATGAGTGAAGCAGGAGCAAAATCCAACTGTTTTTGTCCGTTCTTTAGTGCCTTGTTATATGCGACCAGCCTTGAGTGCTTGCCTTATACAGTACTTAGCAACTAATTTATGAAAGGGTTTTATAAAAGCCATATACACTTTTCCTGTTTTAGTTTTTAAATTAACTAAAGTGGAAATAGCAAACTCTTGCTCTGATAACTTTAAGACTGATAACCACATATCCATATTAGGTTCATAAGCAGCACAAATAACTTCTGACGGCTCTACTGACTCTATAATAAGGAAGCCTGCTTTTTTACCCGCTTCAATATCTTCTAAAGGAAGGCTCATTTCAGTATTACTAGCTGTAAATCCAAAGTGTTTAACGATTGAATTACGCAAAGATAAAGCTATTTGAACAGGTTTTGGCAAAAAACCAAAGATACTATGATACACATTTTTAGCTTTAAGATTAGTTTTATTAACCTGAACACTAAAAGAATCACGGTAAAATGAATTTAGCTCCTTACCATTGATTTTTGTTTCTACGGGAAACTCCATTTCGGAAACCATGCTAAAACTCCTTGAAGCAGATAGACATAATGACTCCCCACGAGGTGCTAGCCTCCAAATTCGTGGGTTAGCAAAGCCAGAGCCATAATTAGTTTGTTAAATAACTAAATAGCGGAGGCTAGCATGTACAAACATAACATACTTTTCATTGGCTTAGATACCCATAAAGTATCTACTGAAGTCGCACACATCGAAGACCAACGTGGTGCAAAACCCGTTCACCATGGAAAAATCAAAACCACCAAGGCAGCTATCACTAAGCTAGCTAGGCAATATCAATCCAAATACCCACAAGCGACACTGCATTTTGTTTATGAGGCAGGTCCCTGTGGCTATTGGATTTACCGTTTATTAACCAGCCTAGGACACTGCTGCTATGTGGTAGCCCCTTCACTTATTCCTAAAAAACCCGGTGATAAAGTCAAAACTGACAAGCGTGATGCGCTTAAACTGGCCAAATTGATTAAGGATGAAGAGTTAACACCTATCTATGTACCTGAGTGTGAAGACGAAGCCATTCGCGATTTATCAAGGGCACGTGAAACGGCGATGAAAGACTTAAAGGATGCTAAGTATCAACTTAAAGCCTTATTCTTACGTAACAACATCACCTGCAAGGTGAACGACAATTGGTCTAATCAACATTTACGTTGGCTTACTGAGTTAGTATTACCACATCCTAGCCAACAAATTGTTTTGCAAGAAATGAT
>JAAGZR010000378.1 GCA_024206155.1 Aliivibrio sp. | reverse complement strand
GTTGCGGCGGTGGGCTTTCTTTTTCGCCTTCCTTCAATATTGTCCGGTACTCTTTAATATAATCAGCTTGCTCATCGATGCTGACTGTATTACCTGAATCAATAACTGTTTGGTTTAAGGTAACCAGAAACTGGTGGATATGCCCCGCCCAAGCCTGACCGTCCTGTTCATAGGCGCGGATTAATTCGCGCAGGTGATGCGCATTACATAATGAATGCAGAGTATCGTAACGGTAATAAGGCTTCCAATGGTCGTGGCATATTACCCCGTCAAAGTGAGGCAGAATACCAATGTCATCCATTGCAATGCTCCCCCGTTTTTCGTGTGCTGATAAATAGGTCCACTCTAGTGATGAAGCATTATGCAGCCATTGACGTTTCCCGTTGATATTAATACCTGTTTCATCGGCATGTATTACAACTTCATTGCGCAGTTTATCTTTGATTATTTCAAGTGCATTAGTCTGTTCAAGTTTGTCATATGCCTTGTTGATAAAGTTGTAAAGGCTACCGCTGCTCAACGGAACTCCCAGCTGATCAGTAAAATATTCACAAATACGACCGTAGGGCAACAGCTGATATTGTGATAGGTAAACCGCATGCGCTTTTAAATTGTTCCCGTATTGAATACGGCTTTTGACTTCATCAGGAAATGGCGCGGTAAAGTGTTGTCCAAATTCATTTTCAATTACTTGAGCTTGATACTCAGTGACGACGCGCTTAAATTCAATGTCGATAATTTGGCGTTTTTCGAATCCCACCTCGGTGTAGATACCTTTAGGCAGCTGAGTTTGATCAACGGGCAGTATATGTGTGATATCCGGGTTATCATCTAGGGGTAATGTTGAGCCTTTGTGACCGTTCTTTCCTCCAGATTTATTAGAGCTGTTATTTTTGAGCGTTTTTTCTCTGTTTGGATCGGTTGACGGTGGCTTACTGCTGTTACGGCTATTGAGGCCTAGACGTTTACACAGCAGGGTGACAATGAGTAATAATAAATCAAACGTTGCACGCATAGACGGCGACAATGTTTTATCGTCTTGTATTTGCTGTTTTATATTATCGATATTTCTCTCAATATCGATACCGCTTATTTTCATTATGGCTAATCAGTTTGGGGGAAAGTAAATAGAATAACGGCTGAAAAGGATCACTCAAGTTGATCCTTTTTGATCTTCAAAAAACTGTTAAAAGTGTGACGAAGGTGCTGAGTAGTTACTAATAAATTACTTAACATTCGTATAACAACGTCATAGGTAATTAAATAATAAAGTGTAAACTGCGAG
>JAAGZR010000377.1 GCA_024206155.1 Aliivibrio sp. | reverse complement strand
GGTAATAACCCTTCCCCTCTCTCAGGCCATTCAACTAAACAAATTGCATCATCAGTAAAATAGTCACGGATCCCCATAAATTCTAACTCTTCAGGATCGGCTAAACGGTAAAGGTCAAAATGATATACTTGCCACTTATCCAGTTCATAAGGTTCGACTAACGTATATGTTGGACTTTTCACATTACCAATATGCCCTAGCGAACGAATAAAACCTCGACTAAAGGTGGTTTTACCTGCGCCAAGGTCACCATGCAAAAAGATCGTTGTTTGCTGAGTACAAGCTTGAGAGAGCTGTCTACCAAATTCAACGGTGTCGTCTTCAGTAGCTAAATTAAATTCAAAGCGTTCCATTATTCACTAACTTCACTATTTTAATTGTCTAAATTGATGGACTTGGTATCAGATTCACAATTTATCTGCAGAATATTTACACACAAGTTCTTATGGGTTGCGTTGATTCAATACCTTTTAGTTGCATTGAAGTACGTCTTATCAATCCTATATGATAAACTTTTACTCATAATACTGTAATAAAAAAATGTAATCTCTCTGTGAATATCGACTATCAAGCACTCGCAAATAACATCAAAGTATGGGCACAAGAACTTGGCTTTCAAAAAGTTGGGATCTGTGACGTTGACTTATCTCAGCACGAAGCGGCTTTAGAGCAATGGCTTGATGCTGGCTATCATGGTTCAATGGACTGGATGGCTCGTCATGGCATGATGCGAGCAAGACCTAATGAGTTACACCCTGGAACAATTAGAGTCATCAGTGCACGCATGGATTACTTACCTCCTAAAGCTGGTTTCGCAAGTAATTTAAGTGACCCCACACAAGCTTATATCAGTCGATACGCTCTCGGTCGCGACTATCATAAGCTGATCCGCAACCAATTAAAAAAACTGGGGCAAAAAATTGAAGCTGAAGTTGAACAGCTTGGTTATCGTCCTTTTGTAGATTCCGCCCCAATCTTAGAAAGACCTTTAGCAGAAAAAGCAGGATTAGGCTGGACAGGAAAGCACTCATTACTCCTTGATAAAGACGCAGGTTCTTGGTTTTTCTTAGGTGAACTATTAATTGACATCCCCTTGCCTGTTGATTCTCCTGTTGAGAACCAATGTGGTAAGTGCACCGCCTGTGTCACATCATGCCCGACAAATGCGATATTAGAAAATGGAGTGATTGACGCCCGTCGTTGCATTTCTTACTTAACCATAGAAAACAGCGAGGTTATTCCAGAAGAGTTTCGTTCATTAATGGGCAATCGAATTTATGGTTGTGATGACTGCCAGCTAGTATGCCCTTGGAATCGTGAAGCCGAAATAACACAGCAAAATGACTTCCATCGTAGAGAGTCTCTAGATAATGCTAATTTACTCTCTCTTTTTGCATGGGATGAAATCACGTTTTTAAAAAATACGGAAGGCTCTGCAATTCGTCGTATTGGCCATAAGCAGTGGTTACGCAATTTAGCCATTGCAATGGGTAACGCACCACATTCAACTGACATCATTTCAGCACTACAGGCTCGTATAGGGCTAGATGATAACTTGGATATTCATCTTCTTTGGGCAATAGAGCAACAACAACCCCAACAAGTAAATGCAAATAGAAAAGAACAACGCCTTATTCGAATTATAGAAAAAGGCTTACCAAGAGACGCCTAATTTCATGCTGTATATAGGGTTGGATATTTACTTATGACGAAAATTTGATGTTAGTCGTAATTAATGTGGAAAACATTTTGAAGTGAAGCAAACTATTTGGTTTACAGAAAAGTTAAGCACAAGGCAGGAATATGATTAGGATCAAAGAAGTCAAGCAAAAAGATCTTTTCAATTGCTAAAAAAAATGCACCTTGAAAATAAATCACATATAAATCAGAAAGATAAATAAAAACAAGAAATATATTGATCTAAAACCAACCATAAGATCTTTATTTTAGTTATTTAAAAAAAGACTTTTAAAAAATAACTAACAGAGTTATCCACAATAGTCTTTTTGTGGATAAGTTTGTTGATTATATGGTAACTACTACATATAACTGACCCTCTGCCCTTTATGTTTTATAAAAACATATTGATATGCAGATAGATAATTTGATTCTTTGGCTTTGTATGAATCAGAATGTTCTAAAGAGCAGAATTTTATGTGGGGTTAATACTTCACAGCATTAATTTTAAAGAAAATAAAAGCGCTGAATAGCATTCAGCGCTTTTATTTTGTTTGGAGCGACACACGAGGCTCGAACTCGTGACCTCAACCTTGGCAAGGTTGCGCTCTACCAGCTGAGCTAGTGTCGCATGATCAACGCTATAAAGCATTCAATCTAAATGTGGTTGCGGGAGCAGGATTTGAACCTACGACCTTCGGGTTATGAGCCCGACGAGCTACCAAGCTGCTCCATCCCGCGTCCGGATG
>JAAGZR010000376.1 GCA_024206155.1 Aliivibrio sp. | reverse complement strand
CATGATAGTCCATTAGAATGTTAAGTTTAATAAAGCTGGTTTTAATGATTGAGAATAAGGAAATTCAGCCCAAATTTCACTGATGGTACGTTGTGTGCTTGGGATAATCAGATCTGGATTCAGTTCTACCATTGGTAAAATTGCAAAGGCAAACTTAAACAGATCTTCTCGAGGTAATTTTGGTTCAGATTCAGAAACCAAATCACCATACAAAAGAATATCTAGATCTAATGTTCGATCTTGGTTCTTCTTCGCATTGACTTCTCTGCCCCATTTTATTTCAATCGCACGCAATAAAGCACCAAGTTCACTCAATGAGTGATAAACCTTTAGCTCAACAACCAAATTGAAAAAATTATGACCAGAAAAACCCACTGGCTCAGCTTCATATACTGTTGAGACTTTCGTTACTTCACCAAGCTGATGTAATTCATCAATGGCTATTTTTACATTTTTTTCAGGAGAAATATTGGAGCCAATACCAATATAAGTTGTGATCATTTGCTTCCTCGCTCAATCACAACGCCCACGCTATGTGCATTAACTACAGCGCCAGGCTTAGATAAATGAATACGAAGCCAAGGCACTGAAAAACGTGTCATGATAAGATCTGCAATCTCTTCGGCAACACGTTCTACAAGCAAAAATCGTCCCTGTTGAATATGCTCAGTCACCGCTTCGCTAACTTCTGCGTAATTTAAACAATATTGAACATCGTCTGACGCTGCTGCTGGTTTATTGTCATGAGCCATATCAATATCTAATACTAGCTTTTGTTTAATGCCCTGTTCCCATTCATAAACACCAATGGTTGTAATAACTTCAAGCTGTTTTATAAATACTAAATCCATCTTTGATCACACTTTTTATTAAGAGGTCGGATACCCATCAAAAGAAAAACAACGTAATATTGATATTACCTTGCTCAATATGTTCAGCAATATACTATAAAAATGATTTTTGATCGCTCCTGATCACTTAAATAAAGGCTCATTCATGACCCCTCTTGCACTAATTATGATCATCATCGCCTATCTGCTAGGATCGATCTCTAGTGCGGTTTTAATTTGTCGATTGAAAGGGTTGCCTGACCCTAGAAAATACGGTTCTCATAACCCTGGCGCGACCAATGTCTATCGCCTCGGTGGTAAAGGAGCCGCAGGTTTGGTTCTTCTCTGTGATATCTTAAAAGGTATGCTACCAGTTTGGGGAGGCTACTTTCTTGAGATTAACCCTCTTCTATTAGGCATCATTGCTATTTCAGCCTGCTTAGGTCACATGTATCCATTATTTTTTCATTTTAAAGGGGGTAAGGGTGTAGCAACCGCTCTTGGCGCATTAGCCCCGATAGGATTAGATTTAACAGGTATGTTATTTGGTTGCTGGGTCGTAACAGTATTAGTAACTGGATATTCCTCATTAGCCTCAATGATCACCGCTTTACTTGCCCCTTTATTCACTTGGCTTGTAAAACCTCAATACACGCTACCTGTTGCTATGCTTTCTTGCTTAATCGTTCTCAAGCATCATGAAAATATACGCCGCTTCTTTGCCGGTGAAGAAAAGAAAATTTGGCAAAAAAAAAGGGACTAATTAGCCCCTTTATATAAATAACGATCTTTTATGATCTAAATGGATCATCTTATTTTTTAATTGGTTCTAACTGATCGATAGGCCAACGTGGCTTAGCTTGAACCGCTAAATCCGTTGTTTCACCATTCTTCAGACGCTGCATACCCGCATAAGCGATCATTGCACCATTATCGGTACAAAATTCAGTTCGAGGGTAAAATACCTCTCCACCAATTTTTTTCATCATCACTTCAAGCTCTTGACGTAAGTATTTATTCGCACTTACACCACCAGCCATCACTAAACGTTTCATGCCCGTTTGTTTTAATGCACGACGACATTTAATGGCTAATGTATCAACAACTGCTTCTTGGAAAGCAAATGCTATATCAGCACGAGTTTGTAAATCATCATCATTAGCACGAATCGTATTCGCAGCAAATGTTTTCAAACCAGAGAAGCTAAAATCCAAACCTGGGCGATCTGTCATAGGACGAGGAAACTTAAAACGTCCTTTTGTACCGCTCTCAGCCAGTTTTGATAATAACGGTCCGCCTGGGTAATCTAACCCCATTAATTTAGCCGTTTTATCAAACGCTTCGCCAGCAGCATCATCCACCGATTCACCTAAGATTTGATAGTCACCAATGCCCTTTACTTCAACCATCATGGTGTGACCACCAGAAACAAGCAAAGCAACAAATGGGAATGCTGGTGGCACATCTTCAAGCATAGGTGCAAGTAAATGACCTTCCATGTGGTGAACAGGAATCGCAGGAACATCCCACGCATACGCAATGCTTCGACCAATCGTAGAACCAACTAATAATGCCCCAACAAGCCCTGGGCCTGCTGTATATGCAATACCATCGATATCATCTTTAGTCAGACCTGCATCATTTAACGCCGCTTGAATCAAAGGGATCGTCTTTTTAACATGGTCACGAGAGGCCAATTCAGGTACGACACCACCATAATCTGCGTGCAGTTTTACTTGGCTATACAGTTGATGAGCTAATAGCCCTTTTTCATCATCATAAATCGCAATACCCGTTTCATCACACGAGGTTTCAATGCCTAAAATTCGCATATTTTTCTCAGTTACCTGTTAATTTATCGCCATACTACCTTCATCATTATACGACCTCAAGCGACCTGATGGCTAGAGAAGGCAAAATAAACAAAGAAATTACTCAATTCTTAATCAAGAATGCTTTACAAAACGTCTTGATCGGATTAAAATTCGGCACCAATTTGAATAATAGCTGGTTAATTATAACTACCAGCGAATTGACTAACACCTGAGGTGAAAGGCATATGCCAGTAGTTAAAGTACGTGAAAACGAACCGTTCGACGTTGCACTACGTCGTTT
>JAAGZR010000375.1 GCA_024206155.1 Aliivibrio sp. | reverse complement strand
GCCAATAACGATTCGGATGATCAAAGTATTCGTCTGATAATCCAGCAACATAATTTGAATTAGCCCACCAGAATCCTCCAGAAAAATGGGGATGCCAACCCATTGAAGTGTTTTCTTGCCAATTCACACCAACAAGGTCAGACGGTGGTGTAAGTTCATCAGCACCAAGAACTAAGTGACCAATACATTCTGACCACAAATGGATGCAGAAAAACTCCATCAGATGACGCCAATCATCAGTGTATTGTGTTCGTCGTGATACACCTTTGGTGTGCATGTACAACACAGCAGCGTCTTCGTTTTCTTTGCACCACTGATGTAATGCTTTTAACGTATCTGTTTCCTCCTGTTTATTCTGATTCTCGCTCGCAATAGCTTTATCTGGAAGAGACAATAAGTCAAGGCTGCCGTTAAACCCAATGTACAAATGGTCCAGTTGTTCATACAGTTTACTTGCAAGAAGAGCACCTAGTTGTTCTAAATACATATCCTCCCAGTTGTCACCTGGGAAGACATGATAAAAGACGGCATATTTCATTGGTGATCCTGTACTTCGTCGATGTAAATATCTGGCATCATTGTAATGATCTTGCCTTTGTAACCATCATGCCGTAACTTTGTTGTAATGTAACCGGCAAAGTTGTGTGCCAAAATCACAACATTGTCTGGTTGATCTTCCAACATAAACTGACGGCTATGGATTTCCATGCCAGTGCCAGGGACAAACAACCCCTGCTTTTCTGGGGTGTCATCAACTACATATTGACCTTTATCTGTGCTTGTCTGAAGCGCATTGAGGTACACACATCCTTTTGCTGCTGCTCCAAAGAAAACAGTTTTACCTTCTAGTTTATTTAAGAAAACAGAGTCATCAATAATCTTTCGATAAGACTGGCTATAAAAGCTTTTATAATCATATGCTTCTTCTTCTGCAATAAATTTCTCTGCTGCTTCTGTATCAGCATAAAATTCTTTATTGGTAATCCATAGGCGCATTGAACCGCCATGAATATCGACTTCTTCTGCGTGGTAAATATTGAGGCCAAATTGGGATAATAATTTTTTTAGCGGCTTGACCATCCAG
>JAAGZR010000374.1 GCA_024206155.1 Aliivibrio sp. | reverse complement strand
TAGATACTAACGCATTGAGTTGCACATGCGTATGTGATAACACCTACGTTTTCGGATTTCATGTAGTTTGCGACTGAGTTCAAAAGAAAGCTAACGCTCTTTCTACGACAAAATGTCTTATAGTTCACCTATAACATTTGTCACTAGTTATTCCACTAAGGCATCTAGCCTTTTTTTCAAAAATCAAATAAATCAACACGATACAGCACCTAACATTAGTCGGTGCTTTCATGCTATACGACAACGTGTCGCTTTATGCCGCTAGTTCACAGCTTACTTCGCTAAACCATAAATAGCATGATTGATAATGCGGCCATTTAGGTTTTCTCGATTAGAAATAATGCCTTCTAATGTCATTCCTAAACGCTCACAAACCTTACGGCTTGGTAGGTTGTGCTCACCTGCTGCTATTTGAATTTTCTCAAGCTGTAAATCGGTGAATGCAATTTCGATTAACTTAGATACAGCACGAGTAATAATGCCCTTACCTTGATAAGACTCACTAAGCCAATAGCCAATTTCGGCCGTTTTTAACTGGTGATTAATCGTATTGAAGCTGACATTACCAACCAATTCATCTTGGTAAATCATGGCACAAACTATTCCTTTACCTTCGGCATAACCAAGTAGCGATTTACGTATGAAGCGTAAAAAGAAATCTTCAGATTTTGCGTGTGGTGGCCAAGCAAGCCATTGAGATAAATAGGCCTCTTCGTTCGATACGATTTCAAAGTACTTTTTCGCAAAAGATGTTTCAATAAGTGCCAATTTCAATTCACTATCAACTTCCACTGTAAACATAATTCACCTTTTACCAATATAACCATTGTACTTACACCAAAAATTCTCAAACGAACTTATTAATTACGAATCTTGCCGTTAAAAGCTAATAAAAATGTATTATCCATTCGCACATCATACTCTGTCATCAATGGATTTCATCCAATTTCTTTTCATTTTTCTTTTACAACTGTATTTTTTTGATGATTTAAGCTATTGATAGCATTGGTAATAAGATAAAGGAAATTGATTTCGTTTTGCTAAGTTTCAAACACACAAAAAACAAGTAAGTTACTCTGTTTGCTTGAGTATGAGCAATAGTTCTATCAATTAGGCCTCATTTTCATTATAGATAATCACCATTAATTCATCTTTGATATTGGTGGTAACTTGAACGCTAATCGGTTGGCAACAAACTCTACAATCTTCAATATATTCTTGGCCAAGATCTTCAAGGTCAACGAGAATTACAATTACTTCATTGCAATATGGGCAACATACTTTTTCTTCATGCAATAATTCCATTCCACCTTCCTTCTACACAATATCAACACTGTTCTTACCATTATTGATCTTTGAATTCGCTTTCGCACATATTCTGTCGAAAGCAGTAACCTTATTAATATAGCAAAGATAAATAGGATCGACATTGTTACTAATTTAAACGTAAAAAGCCGAGCAAGTTACCCTGCTCGGCTTTTGAATTTATGACAATAAAAGTAATGAGTTAACTTAGTCTACTTTCTTATCTTGTTGTTGGTTTTCAGGAAGGTCTTTCACTTCGTGATACCACAAGTCATGGTGCTCTTTTGCCCATGTTTCATCAACATCTCCTGTTACCATGCCATCTAGGCCTGCTTCCATACCGAACAAGCCGATATAGATGTGGAAGATGAAACCACAGATCAGGATAAGTGCTGATAGCATATGCACAAGGTTAGATAGCTCCATGTCACGGCGTAGCTGGCCGAAGATTGGGAAATCTAAAACAAAACCACTAAGTGCAACAACAGTACCAAATATAATCAATAGCCAGTAAATTGCTTTTTCACCACCATTTGAGAAACCAGCTGATGGGTGCGACCCTTTGTGTTTACCTACCATGCCACCCATTTTCATGAACCATTGAATGTCTGTCTTGTTGAAGATAGATTTTCTCCACCATTTCAGAAGTACACACATTAGTAGGATAAAGAAGATCGGTCCCATGTAGTTGTGATATTGCTTCGCAGCATAAATAATCATGCCCCAGATTTCACTTGGTAAAATCGGTTTTAAAAAGTGCTTACCATAAACTAAACATAAACCACTAAATGCCAGCGTTAAAAATGTAAATGCCATGCTCCAGTGTAAAGCACGATCCATACGAGACCAGCGTTTGATCTTACGGCCTGTTTTTGGTTTGCTTAGTTTTAATGGACCCACAACGAAATACGCCAGTGTTACCATTACTAAACTACCAAAAATAGCAAGTGCACCTAATGGTGACATCCACTTTTCTTTTAGTACAAACCACGTTTCACCTGCGGTACTAATAAGTACACCATGCTCAGGTGATTGAGACGTTGTATAACCTTCTTGACCGGCCTTTACTTCACGCCAAAAATCAGCGCCTGCAAGTTGGGTCATTTCTTTCTCTGCACTCTTATTCGCTGTGCTTTCATTTGCCATACTAGGTGCAGCAAATGAAAGCGTTAATGCTGCCAATACTGGCAGCAATAACGAAAGAGAAAGACGTTTTAATTGTGTAAACATCACTCTCTCCACTGGATTAGCTCTTAGTCGCATCAAACGAAAGATCTTCACCATCTGTCCAACCAGCGTCTTTTGCGCCACGTTCTACAACACGTTGACGGAAGATGTCAGATACTTTCTCTGCATCACCAGCAAGCAGTGCTTTAGTCGAACATAAAGAAGCACACATTGGTAATTTGCCTTCTGCGATACGGTTTGCGCCGTATTTTTCACGCTCTTCTTGTGAGCCTGGCTCTACACCCGGGCCACCAGCACAGAACGTACATTTGTCCATTTTGCCACGCTCAGCAAAAGCACCCTGTTTAGGGAACTGCGGCGCACCAAATGGGCAAGCAAATAGGCAGTAACCACAACCGATACAAAGATCTTTGTTGTGACGTACGATGCCGTCTTCTGTGTGTTCAAAACAATCTGCAGGACAAACGGCCATACAAGGCGCATCGGTACAGTGCATACATGCAACTGAGATTGAGGTCTCACCCGGCTCACCATCGTTTAGTGTTACTACGCGACGACGTTGGATGCCCCACTCTAGCGCATCATCATTTTCGTTTTTACATGCTGTGACACAGCCGTTACATTCAATACAACGCTTGGTGTCACATAAGAACTTCATTCTAGCCATTTTATATCACCCCTTACGCTTTCGTGATTTTACATAGTGTCACTTTGGTTTCCTGCATTTGTGTTACAGGATCATAACCATAAGTGGTTGCTGTGTTTGCTGCTTCGCCGATTACGTATGGGTCAGTGCCTTCTGGGTACTTGCTACGTAAATCTTCACCTTGGAATTTTCCGCCAAAGTGGAATGGTACGAACGCTAAGCCCGGTTTAACACGACGTGTCACCATTGCTTTAACGTGAATTCGACCTTTCTCTGCGCCTTCAACCCAAACCATGTCACCGTCTTTAAAGCCGATGTCGTTTGCGTCTTTCGGGTTAACTTCGACAAACATTTCTTGTTGAAGCTCAGCAAGCCATGGGTTTGAACGCGTTTCTTCACCGCCACCTTCGTACTCAACCAGACGACCAGACGTCAGAATAATTGGGTATTCTTTTGACTTGTCTTGGTCTTGAATTGTTTTGTACAACGTTGGAATACGGAAGTTAGCCGCGCGGTCATCCCATGTTGGGTAATCAGCAACTAAATCACGACGTGGTGTGTATAACGGCTCACGGTGTTGTGGAACACGGTCAGGGAACGTCCATACAATCGCACGTGCTTTTGCATTACCAAATGGCATACAACCGTGTTTAATTGCAACACGTTGAATACCGCCAGATAAATCGGTTTTCCAGTTTTTGCCTTCTGCTGCTACTTTTTCAGCCGCAGTCAGATCGTCCCACCAACCAAGTTGCTTAAGCAGTTTGTCAGTGAATTCTGGGTGACCATCTTCAATTTCACAGCCTACTGGGTAGCTGTCTTCAGCAAGTAGGCTTTGACCTTCATATTCCACACCAAAACGGGTACGGAAGTTACCGCCACCTTGCGCTACAGGTTTAGACGTATCATAAAGAATGTGCGTACCTGGGTGCTTCATTTCTGGTGTACCCCAACAAGGCCAAGGAAGACCGTAGGTTTCACCGTTTACAGGTCCACCTTCTGCTTCTAGCGTTGTTTTGTGGAACGTATGCCAGTTCATTGTGTGCGCTTTAATACGCTCAGGGCTTTGGCCTGTGTAACCAATTGTCCACATACCTTTGTTGAATTCACGGGTAATGTCTTCAATTACAGGTTGGTTGTTCTGGTCAATTTTGATGTTTTTGAACAATTGGTCTGAGTAACCTAACTTTTTAGTCAGTAGGTACATGATCTCGTGGTCAGGTTTTGATTCAAACAACGGCTGAATTACTTGCTCACGCCATTGGAATGAACGGTTTGATGCGGTTACAGAACCGTGCGTTTCAAACTGCGTTGTTGCAGGAAGAAGGTATACGCCATCGGTACGATCGTTCATTACTGCTGCAACGGTTGGGTATGGATCGACGATTACCATCATATCCAACTTGCTCATTGCTTTTCTGATCTCAGTACCACGTGTTTGTGAGTTTACTGCGTGACCCCAGTAGAACATTGCACGGATATTGTCGTTTTGCTCGATGTTTGCTTTGTCTTCTAAAACACCATCAACCCAACGAGATACAGGAATACCAAAGTTATTCATTGGCGTTTTGCCATTGTATTTACCTTGGTCGAATCGGTTTTTAACCCACTCAAAATCAAGATCCCATACTTTAGTCCAGTGTTTCCATGCACCTTCACCAACACCGTAGTAGCCAGGAAGCGTATCTGAAAGAACACCTAAATCCGTTGCGCCTTGTACGTTATCGTGACCACGGAAAATGTTTGCGCCGCCGCCTGATTTACCCATGTTGCCAAGAGCAAGTTCTAGGATACAGTAAGCACGTGTGTTGTTGTTACCTGTTGTATGTTGAGTACCACCCATACACCAAACAACACAACCTGGACGGTTTTCTGAAAGCAGTTTTGCAGTTTCATATACTTCAGCTTCTGTAATGCCTGTTACACGCTCAACTTCTGCAGGGTTCCATTTTGCTAC
>JAAGZR010000373.1 GCA_024206155.1 Aliivibrio sp. | reverse complement strand
CGGTGTGTATCTATGTTTATTGCAAGCCATTAATGCTAAACCTGAACTTATAGACGCATCGTGTGATGTTCTATTATTTATATTAAATTTAGCCCAGTCTTCAAGCGTTCTTTGAAAATACATGTCACCGTAACCAGTTTCTTTTAATCCAACAAAGTTTTCTATATAAGATTCTATAGCTGCAGCATGTGCTTGTTTAATATCTTCACTAGAGTTTGGTATTCCACCTATCTCTCTTTCTGTTACAGATAGTTTGTTTCTTGTTCTATCTGGTCTATTCATTGCAAAACCTCTATAACCTCTTTTTCTAAAATAATACAATAATCTAGGTTTATTGTTTTCTGCTAGTATTGGCATACCATAAAAAGCACAAGCCATTAAAACATCTTCAAAAAATATTTCAGCTGTTTGAGGTCTTGCTATATATTCTAAGAAAAAATGATTAGGCGGCGCGTCTTCCATTGAAAACTTGGTTAAACCGTGCAGAGATCCGTTAGAACCTCTTTTGTCTACTGTACCTGAAATATCATAAGGATCACAGCCGAAGGCACCTAAGTGTTCGTTTCCAGGGTAGAACCTACCATTTTTACTGTATTTTTTATTTTGCAAATGCAAGGGCGGAATCCAAGATACTAGAAACCTACCGCTTTTGTTTGGTGTAAATATAACTCTACTGTCCTGCTGACCGTTCTCCCACTGAAAACTTCCTTTAGTAACATTCGTAGAGTTACGCATGTCTTCATTGAAATCTATTTGCTCGTATATCTTAGTTAGATTAAACAAAGATTGTTTTGTTTCATCTCTAAAAGCATGTTTCTCTGTGCGTGGAAACTGTCTGTAAAATTCATTAAGACCGTCTTGATCTTGCTTTAAACCTTCTACCTCGTTCTCCCAGTATTCTATTACACCTATTTTTATCTTTTCACCTTGAGGTCCTTCAACCGGTTTACTTGGTGTGTCGAATACAGGTAGCCCATAAGAGTCAATGTATCCCTCGTAGTTCCATTCCATAGGTATGAACAAAGAATATAATCCGCTGCGAGTCTGTCCATTGGCGTTTCTTTGGGTAACATCTGAGTCATCATAAAGTTTTTTAAAGTTTTTACCTCCTTTGTCGTGCGCGTTTGATGTACTTCCCATCATGCATCTACCAATAATTCTACTACCTAATCTTAAACAGGTTTTTGTAACTCGCCAGTTATTTAATATATTATTAGGTCTTTCCCACTTGCCACTTTCATCGTGAACTAGTAGCTTTAGTTTCTCCCCGTCGTACGAGTTGTCTCCCGTGTTCTTCCAGTCGATCGTCGTGTCGAGCCCGTCAAGCTCTTGAAGCTTTTCGTTGGTTTCAAGCTTACGCCTGGTGTACTTGGTGGCTGGGACTCTATAGGCAAGTTCTGTCTTTGGCCTGTCCATACCGTCCTGTATTGGCTTGAAGAAGAACGGGTAGTTGACTGATATTGGTACAACCTTGTCTGTGAACATTTTCTTAGCATCGGGGCCAGACTTAGACAAGATACCGTACCGTGCATCTGACGTAATTGTCGCCACGTTAACGGTTTCTGCTGAAGACATAAAAGAAAATCCGGAACGTCTGTTTTTAAGATAACACATTCCATAAGATCGTG
>JAAGZR010000372.1 GCA_024206155.1 Aliivibrio sp. | reverse complement strand
GTTATTCGGTATCCAATCATTCAAGCAGCGCCACATTAGTGGGTCGTACAGTAGTTCAAATTCAACACCAGTTTGCGATAGAAGTGTTCTCCACATCTCGTAATCGTGATGATATAACTTACCAAAATGGTGCTTTTTCGTTGGTGTTAAAATATCAGGATGATCTGTTTCACCAAGCTCTAAAAATTGTGCGGTAAGGTAGGCATCTCCACCAACACAGGCACAGGTAATCACGTTTATATCGTGGGCTTTTAAATGTTTATGAAGAAACAGCGCCGTTGTTCCTGTTCCAGAAGGCAAAGCTACGGTCAGAGAGGAGATCTTTTGTTGTTCTTTCCATTCAATAAGCTCTGCTGCCAATTGTTTTACGCCGCTTTCAGCCAATCCACAACGGCCGCCTTCAGGCACAAATAATTCATACTCGTTTGGCTGCCTAACTTGTTGAATGTAATCTAAGCTACCTAGTGTGCTGCCATCATCTAGTTTGGCGTTATCTGTCTCATTTAAAGCGATAATTTTTGCGCCAAGATCCAATGCCGCACGATAGTTCCCTTTTGGTGACCCTTTTAAGAATGAAGGAACATGGTCAACGTAAAAATCTAATTGCCAACCTTTTAGTTGAGCCAACGCCGCTAACGAGTAGAGAGAGTTTGCTTGTGGAGAACCATAACCAATGAGCGTAGTAATATTAGGAAAATCACCATCTAATAAACCCATAAATTTACGGGCTTTATTGCCAGAAAATTGAGGGTGAAGTTTATCATCGCGCTTTAAATAGAAATCGACACCATTAAATTGATGCTGAGTGATAGGACTATTTTGGATTTTCATGATGAGGCTTAGGTATCAGTAAAAGGAAGGAGATAGTAATGACCTTTCTGAAGTTTGAAAGGTCATCTGACGAATAAATGAATATAAATTACTTCTTCATCATCGCTTTTAAATCAGCAAATGGGTTGTGTGTCGCAGTTTGGTGATCGTCTTGGCCTGCTTTAATTTCAGAGCCGTATTGATCATGCTCTGTGTATTTTGAATGCTCATGATCATGACAGAAAAGGCACAGAAGTTCCCAGTTACTCCCATCATTTGGGTTATTAGTATGATCGTGATCTTTATGATGAACCGTTAACTCACGTAAGTTTGAATAAACAAATTCACGAGCACAATTACCACAAACCCAAGGGTACAGTTTTAATGCTTTTTCACGGTAGCCACTTTCTTGGCGGGCATAAGCGGCGCTAGAGCCATAAAAATCAGATGACATATAAATCTCGACTGCTAAAGTTAATACAATAAATATATGGGAAGAATATACCACGTTTTTAAGGAGAATAAATGCTATCAAAATTAGAGTTGAGAATCCCACCACCGCTAATCATGCTGCTATTTATGGTGACAGTATTTGGTTTTGATAAAATAATGCCGTTTAATCTTTTTTATCTACCTTGGTTAACTTATGCGCTTGTTATTAGCTTAATCGTACTTGGTGGGTTCGTGTCGTTATGGGGGGTAAAAGAGTTTAGAGACGCTAAAACTACAGTAAACCCATTAAAACCAGAAAGCAGTTCATCTCTTGTAAATTCCGGTATTTATCAATATACACGTAATCCTATGTATCTTGGCTTGTTACTGATCCTATTGAGTGTAGTGGTTTATACTCAACACCCACTAGGGTTGCTGAGTGCACTGGGTTTTGTAGCTTATATGAACCGTTTTCAAATCGAACCAGAAGAAAAAATGTTAGTTAAACTATTTGGTGATGAGTTTGTTGACTACAGGAATCAAGTTAAACGCTGGTTATAATTTGTCATAAATACAATGAAGCCAGCTTCACATTTCTATGACAGTGATTTGGGTAATTTCGTCTTAGAGGTCACGAAAACCTTAGCCTAAACATTCTATTATATGCTTATAAATTAAGCATCATAGCTGGGATGTGATATGAAACATAAAATAAAATTATTCATCAAGATAGTACTATTTTTTGCGTTTTTCGGTGTAGTAGGTCACGTATTTGCAGCAGATGAGTTAAGTGCAAATGCAATAGTAAAAAAATCAGATGAGCAGATGCGTGGTAACTCAAGTTATACCGAATTAACCATGAACATTATACGACCTGATTGGACACGCAGCATGAGCATGAAGAGCTGGACTAAGGAACAAAATCTCTCTCTAGTATTGATAACAGGGCCAGCAAAAGATCGCGGCAGTGCTTCTCTTAAGCGTGATAAAGAGATGTGGAGCTGGATACCAAATATTGAACGAGTGATAAAAATAGCCCCTTCAATGCTGGGTCAATCATGGATGGGCTCAGATTTTACCAATGATGATTTGATCAACCAATCTTCAATTGTGGTGGATTACGGCCACAAAATGGTTAAGCAAGAAGTGATCGACGGCGATAAAACCTGGGTGATTGATGCAATAGCAAAACCAGATGCGCCTGTGGTGTGGAGTAAAGTACGTTTATGGATATCAAAAGAGACGTTCTTACAACGCAAAGTCGAGTCGTATGATGAGTTCGATGAGCTAGTCAATACCATGACAACCTATGATATTAAAGAAATGGGTAACCGAATGGTAGCAACAAGAATGGAAATGGTGCCTGCCGATAAACCCGGTAATAAAACCGAAATGATTACCCATAAAGCGCAATTTAATTT
>JAAGZR010000371.1 GCA_024206155.1 Aliivibrio sp. | reverse complement strand
TTTAATAAAGTTAGCGCCAGCTTCAATACAGATTTGAGATGCTTTCTTAATTAACGCTTCTTCTTTTAGCTCACCCGTTTCGATGATCACTTTAAGAAGAACATCACCACACGCTTCTTTACACTGCTTAACCAGTTCAAAGCCAACCGTTTCATCACCTGCGATAAGTGCACGGTATGGGAATACCACGTCAACTTCATCAGTACCATAAGCTACAGCAGCTTTAGTTTCTGCAACTGCGATAGCGATATCGTCATTACCGTGTGGGAAGTTAGTTACTGTTGCGATACGCACTTCTGGTGTGCCTTGCTCGCGCAGCGTTTTCTTAGCGATAGGAACGAAACGTGGGTAAATACAAACTGCTGCGGTATTGCCTACTGCTGTTTTCGCGTTCTTACATAATGCGATTACCGCTTCATCTGTATCGTTATCGTTAAGCGTCGTTAAATCCATTAATTGTAATGCACGTAATGCCGCTGCTTTTAAATCGCTCATTGTTATCTCCAAAATAGAATAAATTCTTTGATAGTTTTGCTGTTCATATATTAAGTTCAACAGCAAATGAGCGGACTTGATTCCTTGAAGACTTGAGCGCATAACGCTCAATCAATATCCATTTTGCCGCCAGTACTTACTTCAATAGTATGAATGAGTACCGCTCTAACGTCTCATCATGAGACACCGTTGAAACATGGTTCATTTTACCAATACTTATTCAGTGGCACTAGTGAAACCATGTTTCCATAGAAAGACACTGAGATTATGAAAAGAAACGTTCAACAATCCATTGGTAGCCGACTGCACCGGCATAAACACCGACGATTCCCATTACTCCAGAAAGAACTGGTGGCGCTGGAATAGGTAGCTTAATTGCAGAGAAAACGACTCCAACAATCAAACCTGCGAGCATAGATAGTAACACTTCATTCATAATTGACTCTCGTTTTTAGGTTGTGTGTGCATTAACTATAGTTTAGACCATAGCTTATTTTTTAACCTAGCAGCTCCTCTCTCTTTATTATGAGTTCATTGTATCAATATAATTTAGATTGATTGTTTTCGTGTGGTAACGCAATCGGTTTGCATCTCAATCTTTTTACACAAAATATGTGAAATAACGTTATATTTTCATGACACTTATTACTTAAATAATAGACATAAAAAAACCCGCAATAAATACGGGTTTTTGTGATTATCTGTTCTGCTCTATAAAGTTATAGAGATAGGAATAGACCTGCGATTGTTGCTGACATTAGGTTTGATAATGTACCAGCGGCAACAGCTTTCATACCCATCTTAGCGATGTCATGGCGACGTGCTGGTGCAAGGCTACCAAGACCACCCAGTAGAATTGCTACAGAAGAAAGGTTTGCGAAACCACATAGTGCAAATGAAATTATTGCTTTCGTTTTATCAGACATTTGAAGGCCAGTTTGTGCAACCAACATGCCGCCATCAGCAACGTCTTTTAGATAAGGTGTAAAGTTTAGGTATGCAACGAATTCGTTAACTACCAATTTTTGGCCAAGGAAAGAACCCGCAATTGTTGCTTCTTCCCACGGCACACCGATAAGGAAGGCAACTGGAGCAAATACATAACCAAGAATAAGTTCTAGTGTAATTTCTGGCATACCGAACCAACCACCAACACCACCTAGGATACCGTTGATTAGAGCGATTAGACCGATGAATGCAAGAAGCATTGCACCTACGTTTAATGCAAGTTGCATACCTGTTGCTGCACCAGCTGCTGCTGCATCAATTACGTTAGCCGGTTTGTCAGCGCCTTCTTGCTCTAAAGCATCAAATTGATCAATCGGAGTTTCCGTTTCTGGTTTAAGAATTTTAGCAAACAGAAGACCACCAGGTGCAGCCATGAATGATGCTGCGATTAAGTACTCTAGAGGTACGCCCATAGAAGCATAACCAGCAAGTACACCACCGGCAACAGAAGCTAGACCACCACACATTACTGCAAATAACTCAGATTGAGTCATTTTTGGAACAAACGGACGAACTACTAGAGGTGCTTCAGTTTGACCAACGAAAATATTCGCAGTAGCAGATAGAGATTCCGCTCGAGAAGTACCTAGTGCTTTTTGAAGAGCCCCCCCTAAGAAGTTGATAACTACTTGCATGATGCCTAAGTAGTAAAGAACCGCTGTCAGTGAAGCAAAGAATACGATGACAGGAAGAACACGCAGTGCGAAGATGAAACCGCCACCACCAAATAATTCAAACATTTTACCCGATACTAGACCACCGAATAAAAACTCGATACCTTTGTTACCGTAGTTGATTACATTAGCAACCGCTTCAGATGCACCTAAAAGTACATCACGCCCCACAGGTACATAAAGTATGAATGCACCTAAAAGAAATTGAATGGCAAAAGCGCCACCGACAGTACGTAGATTGATTGCTTTACGGTTATCAGATAGAAGTACTGCAAAAGCAAGCAGTGCTACAATCCCAACCAAGCTCATTAACAGGCTCATAGTTAAAAGTTTCCCTAAAATTGATTGTTGGCGTGTTTCAAATTAGCGGGGGCGATTATACTCATTGAACCACTAATAAAGTAATCCTGTTGTCACATAATCACGGCTGATACATGCTTCGTTCATTGCTAAATGTGATAAAGATCACCATTTGATTTTTAATCATTCATCAATTACACCTAAAGAAACGACTAATAACTCAAATCCCAAACAAAGAGGTGGTATTTTTATAAACAGCTTCCGAAATCGTTTGCATTGATTCTTTTCTGAATAAAGCCAAGTGCTCGCATACTTTTTGTACTTTATCTGGCGTGTTTTTTTGCCCTTGAAAGCCAAACAATGGCATGTCTGGTGCGTCGGTTTCTAATAAAATTTTATCTAAAGGCAATTGTGAAACCACCATTTTGGTCTTCTTAGCTCTTTCGTAACTGATCACGCCACCGACACCAATATAGAAACCTAATTCAATAAATTGATTCGCCTGCTGCAAGCTACCACTGAAACCATGAATAACCCCGCCTCTCTCTGGCCTAATTTCTCTCAACAGCTTTACTACCATATCGTGGCTTTTGCGGCTGTGAATAATTAAAGGACGTTGATGCTTTTTTGCTAATAAACACTGCTGGCGAAAAACAGAGATTTGTATTTCCTTATCACTTTCTTGATGCCAAAAATCTAATCCACATTCACCAATCGCTACACACTTATTATTTTCTTCATTAAGCAACGCAGCTAAACTTTCTAACTCTTTTTCATAGTTTGATGTAATAAATAATGGGTGAATGCCTAATGCACAGTAAATGTCATCAAACTGCTGAGATAAGCTATTCACTTGCTGCCAGTTTGATTGATTCACACTAGGGACAATGAATGTTGTTACTCCACTGTCTTTTGCCATTTGTAAATACAAGGCTTCGTTACCTTTAAAAGGATCAAAATCAAAATGACAGTGTGAATCAATGAATCGGAAAGTCATTACTCTTCTTCTTTTTTATAAGGGACACAACTGCGTTTATTTTCAGGCGTTAACCCTAGCGAGTTACACCAATCATCGTATTTATTAATCCATAACTTAATCAAATTCAGCACACTCACCTTCCTTATCATTAATTACAGTCGTTATCTCTATACTATAGATACAAAAACGGAGTCCGTTAAGACTCCGTTTCTATTTATTTGATTGCAACTAGATTAGTGCTCACGAGTCGCTCTGAATTGAACCTCAGGAAAACGCTCAGACGCTAAATTCAAATTAACCATCGTTGGAGCAATATACGTTAAGTTATTACCACCATCTAACGCTAGGTTACTTTGGTTTTTACGCTGGAAGTCATCCATGATTTTGCCATCAGTACATTCAACCCAACGAGCAGTTGCTACACTAATACCTTCATAAATAGCTTCAACGTTATATTCAGATTTTAAACGAGATACGACCACATCAAACTGAAGTACACCAACCGCACCAACGATCAAATCATTGTTTTGAAGTGGGCGGAATACTTGTACCGCGCCTTCTTCAGAAAGTTGAACAAGACCTTTAAGCAGTTGCTTTTGCTTTAGTGGATCTTTTAGGCGAATACGACGGAACAACTCAGGGGCAAAGTTAGGAATACCTGAGAATTTTAAGCTCTCACCTTGTGTAAACGTATCGCCTATTTGAATGGTACCGTGGTTATGTAAACCAATGATATCACCCGCATACGCCGTCTCAGCACGAGAACGATCGCCCGCCATGAAAGTTACCGCATCAGAAATACTGACACTCTTACCTGTACGCACGTGATTCATTTTCATGCTTTGAGTATAAGTACCCGACACAATACGCATGAAAGCGATACGGTCACGGTGCTTAGGATCCATGTTTGCTTGGATCTTAAATACAAAGCCTGAGAACTTATCTTCTGTTGCTTCAACTGGACGTTCTACTGCTTCACGTGTTTGTGGTGCAGGAGCCCAATCCGTTAAGCCTTCTAGCATGTGATCAACACCAAAGTTACCTAATGCGGTACCAAAGTATACTGGCGTTAATTCACCGGCAAGGAAAAGCTCAAGATCAAATTCAGGGCAAGCACCCATAACTAGCTCTAGCTCTTCACGAACATTCGCAGCTAACTCAGCACCAACGGCTACATCTAACTCTGGGTTATCTAAACCTTTAATGGTACGAACTTCTTGAATTTCATGACCATGGCCTGATGCGTATAAGATCGTTTCATCGCGGTGGATGTGGTAAACACCTTTAAATTCTTTACCACAGCCAATCGGCCATGAAATAGGTGCACAAGCCATTCCTAGTTCGCTTTCTACTTCATCAAGCACTTCCATTGGATCACGTACTTCACGGTCTAATTTGTTCATAAACGTAACGATAGGTGTATCACGTAGGCGTGTTACTTCCATCAATTTACGAGTACGATCTTCGACACCTTTAGCGGCATCGATAACCATTAGACATGAATCTACCGCCGTTAGTGTACGGTAAGTATCTTCAGAGAAATCTTCGTGTCCAGGAGTATCAAGAAGGTTAACAAGACAACCATTAAATGGAAATTGCATTACCGACGTAGTTACCGAGATACCACGTTCTTTTTCCATTTCCATCCAGTCTGATTTTGCGTGCTGGTTTGAACCACGACCTTTTACGGTACCCGCTTTTTGAATCGCGTTTCCGAATAATAATACTTTTTCAGTAATGGTTGTTTTACCCGCATCCGGGTGAGAAATGAT
>JAAGZR010000370.1 GCA_024206155.1 Aliivibrio sp. | reverse complement strand
TAAAAAAGCAAGCTGTAGAAAAATTAATAGAAAACGTGGATCACTCGCAAGTACTTGATTATCTGTGAGTTACCATTGTAAATTAACAAATAAATACGTAATTATAATAGTATGACAATTAACGAAAAGTTAAGTAAAATCCAAGTTGAATTTAAATCGAAGAAGAGTAGGTTTAATTCGTTCGGTAAGTATCATTTCAGATCTGCCGAAGATATTCTCGAAGCAACAAAACCTTTTTTAAAAGAGCTAAAAGTTACAGTTACAGTAGACGAAGAGCTAGTATCATTTGATCCACCAGTTATGCAGGTTACTGCTACAATATCTGATGGTAAAGATACAATAAACTCTAAAGCTGTAGTTGGTGTTGATCTTGATCAAAAAGGTATGCAAATGCCACAGAGATACGGTGCTGCAAGTTCATATGGTAAAAAGTATGCACTTGGTAATCTATTCTTGATTGATGACACTCAAGATTCAGATGCAACTAATACACACGGCAAAGCAACTGCCGCTAAACAAACAATGACTAAAGAGTCTTTAGCTAAAGCAAAAGAGTATATTGCAAAAGGTGGTAGCTTAAATGCTATTAAAGCTAAATACGTAGTCACAAAAAAGCATGAAGAGATGCTAACACTATGAAAAGAGAAAAAATAATAGAAATGCTAAGAGAAGATGAGCATTACTACGGTGACTTTGGTAAACAGTATTTAAGTAACTCAGATATATCTACACTGCTTAAAAACCCATT
>JAAGZR010000369.1 GCA_024206155.1 Aliivibrio sp. | reverse complement strand
GTAGACTTTACAGCCTTAGACATTTTAGTTATTCCCTTGATTAGTTTAGACCTAGCCTCTTTAGCAAAGTGCAAGTCTTTCGGTGAGTACCCTCCAGTAGTTTCCATTTGATTCGATTTAATTAATTCAAATATATGAAAAGTTTTTCATCCAATGCCGGTATGTCGAAATTTTTCTCCTATATCTCTATATATATATTTCTATATTTTATTTCTTTTCTTATATACGACCCCTTTAATTTTCGACATTTCGACATAAAATAAAGTAAAATATTAATAATCAATAAGTTAGTCTATGTCGAAGTTGATTATTTTCGACATGGATATGTCGAAGTTCGACATAATTGATATCTATTTAGAATTATTCTAAATTATTTTATAATTAATATTCTTTTAAAAATAGAAAAAGCTACCCCTGAAGGTAGCTTTCCTAAACACTAACTAACTAACAAATATGAATCAATCTACTAATTCATAAACTTTTCGAGCATCTTAGCTCGCTGAATTCCTTCAGCAATCTGCTCACTATTCTTTTGAGCCTTAACCATTTTTTTAAGCTTTGCAGCTTTCTCAATTCCCATCATCCCATCTGGCCGGTCATTAATAAGTCTACCATCCTTGACGTATAGACCATCTACAAAATTATCTTTCATAATTAATATTTTATTACTATGCTTATGAGTCCTAGAAAAAATGTAATCTCACTCCAATTATGTTCTGCATCTTCTGGGTAATATGCCCATCCAATTGCGAAACCTATCCTAATGCGATTATGTATTTCTAAATCCCACGGCATGTACAAAGGTACAAAAAAATTACATTAGTTATGTAGAGTGTTTGGGTTCTATAGCATCACACGTTGCATACCCCCAAAAGCAAAGTCGATTTTTTTTTCCGACCAGTTTTCTATTCAGTTTATTTCCTCCAACTTTTTTGGCTTTTTTCCCTGTCAACCCTTGGTATCATTGACCTTCCCTCCAGAAAAACTAGGGAAACTTTCCAGAAGTTTTGTTTGTCCAACAAAGGTAGACCTTCCCGTTAATATCTCAAAGAATAAAATCCCTCCTCAATAAAAAGAAAGGAAAGAATGTTGATAACTTTTTGACTGCCAGTGTTTATGCGACCTCACAACTCATTTTCCAGTTCACTACTAAAATATTTTAATATAACACTTGTTTATTACAAAAGTTTGACTAAATTTGTACAAAGTTTGATGCTAATCTTTATAAAAGCATTGGGTGGAAAGGAAACCACTCTCCTGCCAAGAGCGACACGACAGGCACGAGCATATTAAGGGTCACTCGGACATCACAGGCAAAAATTCTCAATCTAAGATAACTAGCTGAGTAGCTAGTCTGATGATTCCAAAAGGATGAAATCTGAGATTATAACTAACAAACTAAAAATAAATAATATGTACAATTTTACAGAACAAGGTAAAGACTTAACCCAAGTAACTAAAGAGACAGAAAATTTTCTGGACAGCCTTCTGGAAGGCAAATCACTTCCAGTTCAAAAAAGGTATTTAACTCAAACTTTAAAAGAAGAGTATCAGCTATACAAAAAAATGGCAAAGGCTCAGAAAAGTGATGGTTGGTTACATGGAGAAATAGTTCAATACTCTGATGTACTCATTCAAAAAGAAATAGTTTGGATGGTTGCAAAAATGAGAACTGCACTTGACTAAGCAAGTATAAATAGGCATTAGGCTTAGAGCGTTCCAATGTTGTGAAACATCGGAGGTTGTTTAATTTTAAATACTAACAAACAATGAAAAACATATACGATAAAATCAATGACCAAGTCCTAGAAGGCTTGGAGAAACAAGGCTTGAACTGGTTCAGACCATGGAAGTCTGGAGGTGCTAATCAGCCGATGAACTACTCAACTGGGAAGTTCTACAGGGGGTTCAATATTTTCATGCTTAACTTTGTTATGGTCGACAAAGAGTATGAGTATAACCAGTGGATGACCTACAAACAGGCTCAAGCCAAAGGTGGCAATGTCAAGACTGGCTCAAAGTCTACCGATGTTTACTTCTACAAAGTATCATACCAGAACATCAAAACTGGTAAGTATTCAGATACTCCAACTGGTGACCTTAAAGACTGGAGGAAGTCAGTTTCGATGAGATACTTCAAAGTATTTAACATTGCCCAGACTGAAGGCTTAGAACCTTTGCCAGTGGAGGAGTTTGAACCAACAGAAGACCAGACTAATGAGATGGCTAAGAGTCTTTGTGATAGCTATATAAATAAGCAAAACATTAGCTTCAGTCCTTTCGGAGATAGTGCTTTTTATAGCCCATCCAGAGACCACATTGAGATGCCACCACTAGAGACCTTCTGTGACTCAGACTCATACTACAAGACTTTGTTTCATGAGATGGCTCACTCAACAGGTCACAAGGACAGACTCAAAAGAGCCACTCTAATGGACTCAAATAAATGGGGTGACAATACCTACTCCAAGGAGGAGTTAGTCGCTGAGATATCAGCTATGTACCTTGTAGGAATATTGGGACTTGAACCTCAAGACTCGACCTTCAATTCACAGGCTTATATCAAGGGATGGTGCAAACACCTTAGAGACAAGTCCAGAGAGTGTGTAAATGCGATGCAACAAGCTACGAAAGTAGTGGAGTTCATCCAAGGATAGCATGGTGCATGGGGAGGTTCGACTCCTCCCTTATCCACGACTTAAATGTCAATAAATAAATAGTAACTAAATAAACAAATTATGAATGAATTAATTGAAATGTTAAAACACCACTACGAAGTAGATATTCACAATTGTGCAATGACTCATGAGGAGTGGATTAAAGAACTAGCGAAAGCTATGTTAGACAAAGGTTATAAAGATAAATTTTTAACCGAGTACAAAGACTATAAACAATTTTTAAATCAATAAAAAAAAAAAAAAAAAAAAAGAGTATATATTATTGACACAAGCTATGAAGATTTAGATATACCAAAGTTCGACCGAAATAGGTCAGACAATATCTTTATGGATATAGCAGAAAAACAAGGGAATGTTTATTCTCTTGGTGGCTTTACAAAAGCATTTAATAGAGGAGAGATTAACTCTAATACAGATATAATAAGAATAATTTAGACTAGCTTGGAGCATAGGGAGGGTTCGACTCCCTCCTTAGTCTCAATGTTTACAGGGCTTTAGGAATTGTCAAATATTCTTTGTAGCTTTACAAACATTATACAAATAAATTACTAACTAAAATTAAATAATATGGACTTAGATAAATTAAATAGAGGAACTCTACTTCATAAAATAGAGAAGATTGAGGATAAATTAGAACTTAGAAAAGATGTTCTGGAAACCTTTGCAGAAAAAGAGCGAGATATAAGAGGAAAATATAATTTAAAGTTTCAAAAGGAGCAAGAGATTACAGAAAAAGATGAACATGACTTAGCACATGCTCGTGATATGAGATTTAGGGTTGAATTAGAAATATTTTTAGCAAAAAAACAAATTGAACTTATAAAAGAAATGTTAATTAACAACGAGGTAACAGAATTCTAGGGATGCATGGTGCGAGGGCAGTTCGATTCTGCCCATCCCACAAAGATTTGGAATTGTCATTTCAGTTCCATACCTTTACAAATGTTTAACAAATAAATAACTAACTAATGAAACAAATTCATGCAGTGAGAGAACACTGGACAAAAAAAGTAAGAAAAGAACTACTAGGTAAAACAATTACAAAAGTAGAGTATTTAACATACAAAGAAACAGAAGATAATCTGTGGTACAAAACTCCTATTGCTATTCAACTCGACAATAAAATTTGGCTCGTGCCAATAGCCGATGATGAAGCTAATGATGGGGGTTCTATCTCAACTAACCTTAAAAACTTAAATGTAATACCAACCATATAACAATGCAGTTAACAACTAAACAAATAAAACAAATGTTAACCGAGATTGATAGCGAGGCTATTAAAGTCGGTCTTCACTCTACCTGTCCTGTCACTGACAAGAAGGTAGGACTGGGTGTCAAATTAATTAACACACCAGTGAGGTCTCAAAGACCAGTAGATAATCTCTTTGCCATGCAGAATTTTGCAATGCAAGAGATGTTAAAAGCTATAACTAAAAAAACTAACTGATATGATAAATCAAATCAAAAAAATCATTGATACCATTGATAGTCCTCATCCAACCAAGGATGAGAACCACATGGACTACATTCCAGATTCTGAGATGTTACAAAATGTTCTTAAAGATTTAAAAGCATTAGTCTCTGAACCTAAAATAGCACTAGTATGGAGTGCTGCTGACCTTAGAAGTCAAGGATGGATATGCACTGATGAACAGGCTCAAGATGTGTTGGATAGAGTTGAAGAATATAATGACTGTGAGTTTGGAGTTTCGTGGACAACTTTAGAAGATGCATGTGAGTTCTATAACTTAGAGCACGAAGACCACAAGTTTTAAATTAATTTGTCTCCCAATATCAACAATAGATTATTATCTTAGTGAGGGGGACATTTTTTTTCTTTTGACTTGCGTAAGTCAAATCTTTGTATTATCTTTGTCACATGATTTTAACCTGTAGCAAATGCGATAGCCAGAACTTAGAAGTTCTTCACGATGATTACCATGGTGAGTACACAAGCTTGACTTACATTTGTTCAGATTGTCAAACTAAAACAACTAACTATTATGATGCAATTTTTACTTTCAATACCGGCCTTTCGAAGATACAGAAGGAAAAGGTTACATAAAAATTATGTATATAGCAATATGCTTCAGCTTAGAAATGAAGCTGTCAGATTACTTATATCTGTAAGTAATGGAGATGACATCCAGAAGGTCAGAGACTCAAGACAAAAACCTTATGTGATTTGCAAAATATCTCAAGGTGATTTATATTTACTTAAAGAAGCAAAGAAAAAATATTCTTTAGCTTCTAAATATAAAAGAAGACTTCAACTCCTAAACTTTTAATTATGGCACAAGAAAAAACATTTGAAGAGTTAAGAATTGAAACTATAGTAAATCTAATTAAAGATACTTTAGAAGATTTAGAAATATTACAATCGAGTAGTGGTAATATGTCTTATGACCAAGACCAACGATTGAAAAAAATAATAACTAATCTTAAAAAAATACAATGAAAGAATATATATACCAACAATATTTAAATAACATCTGTTCCCACATAGGAATAGAGAGTTCTGATTTGTTTGTTAAGTCAAAGGAGACAGGAGTGGTCGATGGAAGACAACTCCTGTACTACCTTTGTTATAACAATAGCAATATGAAGCTAACAGAAATCAGTACATACACAGGTAACCAAGGATTCCATGAAGACCAAGCTAATATATCAAGGTCTGTTGAATCATTCACTAAAAAGCTAGAGTCAGACAAAGACCTTCAGGCTATCGTTGATAAAATTAAAAGGGTTGAAGTGTAACAATTTACAGGAGGTATTTGACCAAGCTAAGCATTCCTATGGGTGTGTAAATATAGATGGGTCAGGATACCAAGCCTATATCTATCTGGGGGTGAAGATTTCCAGAGATGACCTGACCGAAGAGATAATAATATATGACCCACAAAAAAGCATACATTATTATGTTGAGATTGAGAAATATTTATATGACTTGTTTCTTGAAAAAGGTTGGAGAGATGCAGTCATTCATATAACACTAGAGAAATACAAATTAAAACTTGAGAGAATCAAGGAGGGTATTTCAAAAGAGATGAATGGAAGCCAAAGTCCTAAGCGACTAAGAGTTCTCAAAGAGATGCGAGAGCAAATATTAAAGAAGTATTATAAACTAACACAAAAATAACTAATGAAAAATTTATATAAATCTCTGGCTAAGTTCCAGAAAGAATTGAAAGGGATACCAAAGGATTCCTCTGGGTATGGTTACAAGTATTGTAAACTAGAAACTCTAATTAAAATTGTTACCCCAATATTAAACGACAATGGGCTGGTTCTTATTCAGTCTATTGATACTGATGAGCAGTCTAGGTTGCCATCTGTTAAGACAACTCTTGCACACATAGATTCTGGTGAGGCTATTGAGAGCTGGACTCCAGTCTCTGAGGTCAAGCTTGGTTCAATGAACCTTTACCAAAGTGTAGGAGCTGGTATAACTTACTATAGAAGATATGCTTTAGCTGGTATGCTAGGTATTGCACCTGATGAGGACATCGATGCAAACGATGACCCAGCTCCAGCATCTGTATCATCTACATCAAAACCTATTATGAGTGATGCTAATTATAAAAGCATACTAATGAGTGCTAAAGCAAAACAAAAAGACAAGAAGACTTGGAAGCAAATACAAGCTTTAATCTCTGAGAACTTTGTTATTGATATGAAGTTCATGAACAAATTAGAAAAAGAGCTTTATGGATAGAGATAAAATTATAGAGCAACTTAAGGATGATGAGTTATACTATGGTGAGTTTGGTAAGCAGTTCTTATCTAACTCTGATATAAAATATCTTCGGACTGAAAGTTCAGCTAAAGAGTTTCGTTCAGCTAAAAAATTTACTGAGTCTGAGCTTAAGAATTTAGAGATGGGGAAATACTTTCATCAGCTCATGCTTGAGCCAGACAAAGCTAAAAACTTTCCTATGGTTGATGTAAAGACAAGAGCAAGTAAAGAGTACAAGCAATACTTAGAAGATAACAATCTGGAGTATGTGCTTAGAACCTCAGAGGCTCAAGACATCAAAGGCTTAGCAGACTGGGTGTTAAATCCTAAGTCTGAGTATGGTTCTGATATTGTTAGAGCTTTGCTTAATAACCAAATTGCACTTAAAGAGCAACCAGCAATTGCTGAGTTACATGGTCACATGTTTAAAGGTAAGGCAGACCTTATTACTTTAGATGTGGATGGTCAGTATGTTATAATAGATTTAAAAACCACTGGAAGTAATCCATCTGATATTAATATATATAGGATGCGAGATTTTGGATACGACTCCCAGTGCTACTTATACAAGGAGCTATTTGGTATGGACTTTAAATTCATCTTCTTTGGAAAGAAACAGAAAGTTAACGATGAAGGTAAAATTTATTATGACATTGAAGAGATAACTCCATCAGACCAAACTCTTGAGAGTGGTAAGATGGCAGTTATGAATGCACTAGCAAACTACGATAAGTTTTTTGGGGAAGGTGCAACACACGATGTGCGAAAGTCGTACACGAGAAGAGTAATTTAAATATATATATATATGAGTGATTATAAACACAAAGATGGTATGGGTTCTTTATTTCCTAATAAGTATAAGGAGAAAGAAAACCAGCCTGACCATAAGGGTACAATGACAGACCTTAATGGACAAGTTTGGGAGATTGCTGGGTGGAATAGTACTACCCAAGCAGGTGACCCAAAGATTTCCATTAAGCAAAGCAAACCCTATGTCAAGCCTGAAGACAAGGAAGACAAAAAAGGTGAAGACCTTTTCTAGTTAATTAAATTTAATTTATAACAGGAGTGAGGAGATTTTTTTCTTTTCATATTAATTGGTTTTCTCCTCCTCCTTTTTTAACAAACAAACAAATTGAAAACAGAAGTAACAATATTTAAAAACATACTGGAGACCGATACGCCTTTTCACAGAGATGTGATGTTCATACTGGACAGGATTAAAGAGGGAAAGAATAGTGAACTAGTTAAAAGAATTAGAAACGAAAAAAATAAGTCAGAGAGAAACGAGCTTAAGAAAAAGCTTCCATCAATATGTTTCTCTGGAGTATTCAACAAGCGTTCTGACTCAGCATTGGTTGAGCATAGTGGTCTTATCTGTTTAGACTTTGATGGATATGAAAAGAAGAAAGACCTAACAGATGACAGAGCAAAGTTTGAAAAGAATAAGTTTGTTTTTTCAGTGTTTGTTTCACCCTCTGGTAATGGACTAAAGGTTTTAGTTAGGATACCAAAAGACCCAGAAAACCACACAAAGTATTTCAATGCCCTTAAAAAACATTTTGCATCTTCCTACTTTGATACTACATCAAAAAATATTTCAAGAGTATGCTATGAAAGTTTTGATAAACAAATTTATGTCAATCAAAAAAGTAAACTATGGGAAAAATTAGAAGAAGAAGAGTACCAAGAAAAGCATTTAGCACAAGGTCAACCACTGCTAAAAATTACAGACGAAAGAAAGATAGTAGAGATTCTACTCAAGTGGTGGCAATCTAAGTATCCAATGACCGAGGGTCAGAGGAATCATAATGTTTATGTGATAGCTCAGGCATTAAATGAGTTTGGTATTAACAAGACTACTGCATCTATTATATGTAACAACTATGCGACTCAAGACTTTCCATCCAGAGAGATAGATAATACAATCGACTCAGCTTATAGTAAGACTCATTTGTTTAATACTAAGTATTATGAGAACACTGAAATAATAGATAATGTAAAGCAAAGACTGAAGAGAGGTGAGCCAAAAAAAGAGGTAAAGAAAGACCTTCAAAGGAGCGAGTTGCCTGACCATACTATTGATGCAGTAATAAAGAAAGCAGAGGAAGGTAAGGATGAGGAGTTCTGGACTAAGAGTGAGAAGGGTGTGATTAAGATTGTTCCATTATACTTTAAGAAGTTCTTAGAGGATAGTGGATTCTATAAGTATGCACCAGAAGGAAGTAAAAGCTTTGTGTTTGTAAGGGTGACCAATAATTTAATAGACCATTCAACCGAGAAGGAGATAAAAGATTTTGTTCTAGACTATCTGTATCAGATTGAAGATGTGTCAATTTACAATTACTTTGCTGAGCAGACAAGGTTTTTTAAAGAGGAGTTTCTTACCTTAATAAACACAATCGATGTATATTTTATAGAAGATACTAAGGATACATCTTATTTATATTTTAAAAATTGTGCTGTTCAGATTAAAAAATACCAGGTCTCAGCTATAGACTATGTAGACCTTGATGGGTATGTATGGAAAGACCAAGTAATCGACAGGGCGTTTCGTGAGTGCTTGATTACAGAGTGTGACTACAAAACATTCATACATAATGTGTGTGGACAGAATGAAAAGAGAACTCTGTCGATGGAGTCAACCATCGGATTCTTAATGCATGGTCATAAGAACTTATCTTATTGTCCAGCAGTTATACTCAACGATGAGGTAATCTCTGACAATCCAGAAGGTGGCACAGGTAAGGGTATCTTTATGAACGCTCTGAGTCACATGAAAAAGCTTGTCACTATTGATGGTAAAGCTTTTGCTTTTGAGAAATCATTTGCATATCAATTGGTATCGGTAGATACTCAGATTCTCTGCTTTGATGATGTCAAGAAGTATTTTAATTTTGAAAGACTCTTCAGTGTTGTGACAGAAGGTCTAACTCTGGAAAAGAAAAACAAGGATGCTATTAAGATTCCATTTAGCAAGAGCCCTAAGATAGCTATCACCACAAACTATGCTATAAAGGGTACAGGTAATTCTTTTCAAAGAAGAAAGTGGGAGCTAGAACTCTATCAGCACTATACTAAATCTTATACACCACAAGATGAGTTCGGAAAATTATTCTTTGGCGATTGGGATGATGATGAGTGGTGTGTGTTTGATAATTATATGATTGAATGTCTTCAGTTGTATTTAAAAGAGGGCTTAATAGAAAGTGAGTTTGTCAATCTTAAAATCAGACAACTCTCAGCTTCTACCTCTCATGACTTCATTGAATGGTGTGGACTTTTAAAAGGGCAGGAAGAAAATGATAGGTTATCAGTCGGTCTTCAAATAAATAAAAATGAAATGTATTTTGATTTTATCAACGAGTACCCAGACTACGGACCAAAGTCTAAGATGACTATAAGTAGACAGAGGTTTTATAAATGGCTACATGATTTTGCAGAATTTAAAACAGGATTGCCACCAGTTGAGGGTAGGGATATGTCAGGAAGATGGATTAGATTACAAGAACCAGATATTGAACCAGCTTTTTAAATGAAATTTAGAGAATACCAAACCACTATCATAGAAAAAGCGAAGGGTGTGCTTCAGGCACACCGCTTCGTTTATCTTTCAATGGAGGTGAGAACAGGAAAGACTCTGACTGCTTTGGGAGTGGCAGAAAAACTAGGTATAAAGAATCTTTTATTTGTTACAAAGAAAAAAGCTATTAGTTCAATCGAGGCTGATTATAATAAGTTAAAGCCAAACTACAATATAACTATAATCAATTATGAAAGCCTTCATAAGGTTAGAATCAATCAACCCAACAGTATTGATTTAATTGTACTTGATGAGGCACACACCTTGGGTGCGTACCCAAAGCCAAGCAAGAGAACTAAGCTAGTAAAAGAAATTATTTTAAGACAGAATCCTTTTGTAATCCTGATGTCTGGAACTCCTACTCCAGAATCATTCAGTCAGATATACCATCAGGTGTATGCTTGTCCTAAGAATCCATTTATTGAGTATAAAAGCTTTTATAAGTTTGCTAAGGAATATGTTAATGTAGTTCAGAAAGTAATCAACTCCTTTCACATAAACAACTACGATGATGGTAAGCCTGTGATACTAGACAGGATGAAACCATACATGATAAGTTATACTCAGAAGGAGGCTGGCTTCAAGTCAGAGATAAAAGAACATGTCTTAAAAGTAGAGATGAGTAAACTGACATACGACTTTGTCAAAGAGATGAGAGAACATGGTATTATTACAGGAAAGAAAACAAAGGAAGTTATACTAGGAGATACTGGGGTAAAGAAGATGTCAAAAATACACCAGCTTTTCTCTGGAACTGTGAAGTTAGAGAATGGAAAACGTATGGTAACTGACTTATCAAAAGCTAGGTTTATAGGCGCTGAATTTAAAAGCAGGAAGATAGGTATATTCTATAAGTTTAAAGCAGAGTATGATGCCTTAAAACAAGTTTATGGGGATAATATTACTGATGACTTGCAGGAGTTCAAGACAACCAATAAAAATATAGCACTTCAGATTGTTAGTGGGCGTGAGGGAATAAGTTTAAAGGAAGCGGATTGTCTTGTGTATTACAATATAGATTTCTCAGCTCTAAGTTATTGGCAGTCTCGTGACAGGATGACAACTAAAGATTCTAAGGTAAGTGATGTC
>JAAGZR010000368.1 GCA_024206155.1 Aliivibrio sp. | reverse complement strand
GTGGATGGGATGAAGAAGCCATCTACGGATATAGAGTTTACCAAAAGTTTAACACAATAAAATAATTAAAACAAATAGTTATGAGTAAAGAAGAATTATTAATTGAAATAAGCATGATACTGAACGATACCAATGCTTATAAAAAAATTGAAAAACTATTGAATCAAACCGAAATGAATATTGATATTGAAGAGTTAGCCAATACAATGGAAGATTCAATATTAGAATTTTTAAACCAATAAAAATCAACAAGAATTATGAAGGTTACATTAACAAAAAAAGAATCAGAACATTTGTTTTACATTGCTTTGTGCAATGGGGGCGAATACATATGTGGGTATGGCATAGAATTAGATTTTACAAAGTCTGATTACGAAAAGGCTAAATCTAAGCTAGAGTCACCATGCTACGAAGATGTCTTAATGCAGATACTAAGAGATGGTGGTGAACTGAAACTAGTTGACGATGAATACGATGGTGAATACAACAAGTCAATAACATTGAAAGACATTCACGACAAGGTGCAACAGACACCGATAGAACACCTAATGGATGCAATCAATGAGAACGATGATGCGTGTACTGCTGATGTCATCTTACAAACTGTGTTCTATGGAGAAGTAATTTTCGGTTAAAACCACATCGGCTCGGCACCTTCATTGGTGTCGGGCTTTTGGTGGTATAAAACAAATTAAAATCAAATCAAAATGAAAACTAAAATTTTCCAATTACTAAGTGACGAGGTTGAGTTAGCAGATGAAACTGGGTTATCAAAACTATACGTCAATTCAGATACCAAAACCATAAGGTATATAACCACAAGCCTTGATGGAGATAACCATCAATATTATGAGAGTGATATACACATATCTGAACTTACCGATAAACAACGGCACGAAATTTTAAATTACTGCCTATCTAGTTTTGACTCTGAAGAGGTGGTAAATTTTACTGACCTATTCATGCACTATAAATACATATCAAAACTCAGTCTACCTAAAGACTACACATTAACTGATGAGTGGTATATGAGTGAACCAAATAATTTAAAAGGAGTTAGGGACGCTATGTTAGAGCGAGGAGAAATGCCAAACGAGGAGGGTGCAGTATACCTAGCGGAAGGTGTTTGGATAATGCCCGATGGAAGTTTAGAAAGCGAATAATCAAATCAAAATCAAATCAAATCAAATAGGTGATGGCTTACCATCAATTCAAGATGACAAAATTTAAAAAGTTTTACAAAGATAAATCAAGGCGTAGTACTAACGCTCTTTTAAAGGAGCATAAGAAAAACCTTTATATGCAGTCTAATTACTACAAAGAAATACAGAGAAACGAGTACACGGGTACTAAGGACGGCTCACATGGATGTCTTTGTTATTGCGGTGTGTGCATGGGGTAGGGTTAGTGTGAATTAAAAACCAATTATAAATCAAATAGGTGATGTCTTACCATCAATAAATTATGAAAACAAAAGAATTAATTCCTATGGAATTTGAAAGTAGCCACGGAACTCTCTATGTCAATGAGGATGGGACTATACATCCCGACTCTGATACAGATGATTGGTTGGGTACTATACATAGAGTAGATATAGAAGAGTTAGATAACTATGTAAGCTATTATGGCTTTGATAGTCGTGATGGCGGTGATGTATTAGACTTTGGATATTGGGACAAGGATGGTGAATATCATGCACCCTCAAAGTCTTGGAGAGAGGGTGTATTCCATAGAATTATCGTTGACTCTGACCCCGATGAAGCTAAAGCTTATTGGACTAAAGAAAGAATCCAAGAGGCAATAGATAAAAGTTTCAATTGGATAAAAGAAAATAGACTATAAAACCAAATGGTGCTAGGGACTACCTCGTGAAAGCCGAGGTCGGGTGGCTTTTGTCACCCGCTCCGCTCAAACCAATAAACAAATCAAATAGGTGATGGCTTACCATCAATAAATTATGAAAGCGTTAAAAAAAGGTAATCAAAGAGTTTATTTTCCTGAATTTCCAAATCATCCACTTAACGGTGCTTCTTTTGAAAGAAATGGTGCTTTTACAGGTGAGTTAAACGGGTTAAAAAAGAGAAAAGTGTTGACGGTTTTTGAAGAAACAGACGAAAACCTAAACAGCTCTGCCTCACATTGGTTCGGTTCATTTTCAATTACCCCTGAGATGTTCGGTGCTGATACTGTAAAGGTGAATTTTTGGTTTTGTGGTGAAGTTGATGAAACCTATATATTAGAAAAGTAATGGGTGCTGTTAAACTTAAATATTGCTAAAATTAAAATACGATAAACTATATATAATATAATAAACGAAAAATATGAAATCAACTATTAATGCAATCAAGGTGCTAGTTAAGGCACGAAACAAAAAGTATGGCGAGGTCACTAGGCTAACTATTCAAGAAAGAATATCTTGGAATGACAGACCCATGCTAGTAATAACTGGTTATGAAGCCTCCGCATATTTTGCTCAAATGAAATCATTCTTAGAGCCTATGATATGCCGAGTATGCATCCAAACCGACAATGAAGTACACCTCAAATTTGACTAAAATCATGTTAAGACTAAATTTTAATTTACTAAAAATGGAAAGAAAGTATTACATCATCGACCAGTATGGTAACGATGTGCGACCTATGAGTGACGATGAGGTCACCCAATACTTGTACGAGGAGATGCAAGCTAGAGTTGATGAAGAGTATCATATTAGCCTAGGAGGATGATGATGCTAGAACACAAACACACATACCACATACTTTTGGACGGCTCAATTGTCGGTCAGGAGTATGCGGTATCTAAGTGGCAAGCAATAGATATGTTTGCGAATAAGAGTTTAATTGACAGACATAAACTAAAATCTAAAATCAAATCTTATGACACTGAGTGAGATAAAATCTATGGCAGTAGAACTATCCAAAGACTATGGTATAAAACTATCTAAGTCCGATGAGTTTAACGCACTCCCTCAGAGGTATCAGACGATGGTTAGGAAGGAAGTTTATAATAATAATAATTTTAACATTGAATAAAATGGAAACAGTATCTGAAAGAACAGTAAAGGCAGAATTGGAACTGCACAACATTCAAAAACAAATCAACGAACATCAAAAGATTATATCTCAACTACAAAGGAAGATGGTCAAGGTGTACTCAATGAACAATAGTGAGTTGAAAACATCACCACTATCAAACCTTGAGTCTGCAACCGAGATGGCTAAGAAAATCTGTGATAAGATTAACATAACTTATGAGGAGATGCAGTCAGGCACACGAATCCAAGAGGTAGTGTCTGCTAGGCAATCCATATGGTATATCTTTCATAAAGAGTACGGAATGACTTTCACATCTATAAGTAAGATTTTCAATAAGAATCACGCAACTATCATACATGGCGTTAAGAAAGTTGAAGATGAACTATATTTGTACCGAAAGTTTGACAATAAGACTATAACAATGGTATATCTAGAGAAGGTGTGTGCTATGATGGGGATGCAAATACACAAGCTAGATTAATTATGCTATACGCATGAATGATGAGATAAACGTATGTTTTCAAAACCACTCGATGTATGTTCGGGTGGCTTACAAATACCTTAAAAGCCTCGAAGATGCGGAAGACTGTGTCCAAGAGGCTTTTTTGAAGGTATTAAAGAATAAGCACACATATAACTCAACTGGTTCGGTTGAGGGTTGGGTGAAAAGAATCGTGATTAACACGGCAATTGACAGATACCGAAGAAAAACATCGGCAAAGGTGGTTTATGACACGGAAAAAGTAAACTCATTTAACTGCTCTGAGGAGGTTGAAACAACCTATGGTGAGGGGATACCTCACAAGATGGTATTGGAGGCAATACAGAGCCTCTCAGATAGCTACAAACGAGCGATAACACTATACCTAATAGAGGGTTACAACCACAGAGAGATTGCAGGTATGTTGAACATATCTGAGGGTACATCCAAAAGCAACTTATCAAAAGCTAAAAAGAACGTGATTAAATATATATACACCAAACAAAAAAATAATGGTTAAAGACAAGGTTGCATCTAAGATAGCAGAGGAATGGTTTAACTCAAGAGGAGACTTTAACTTCACTATGGATGAGTTAAATGGTGTTGGATTTAAAATAGAATCAGAGGACGATGCTAAGAATCTTAGTCTAGAGATTAAGGTTGAGGTGTTTAAAAAGATGTATGAACTAGTAACTGAAGAGATATATAATGGATAAAGATGTTTGTAAGAAGATTGTCAAGAGATTGATATTCAAACTAATAAAAATGGAAAAAGATTACCCAAACGATAGTGACTTGGGTAGGCATATAAGAACCTATATTAATAAATCATGGAAAAGATAAAGAGAGTAATTACAGAGGTATTTAAACTTATGAAGCATAGGAATAATATTCTTGTTGCAATAAATGACACAGAGATAAGGATACTTAACGATGCATTGTCAGATGGTATTGTAAGACCTTATAACATAGAACTTCTGAAGAAGTATCAAGAGAAGTATCATTTGATTGACGATACATTAATATTTATATGATGACAGACAAAGAATTAAAGAAGTTAGCACTATATATTGTAGATGAACTTACAAAACCTAGTGAGGATATGATTGATAAGCTAGGTTTTTACTTAATGTTCTTTGACCAGAAGCAGTTTGGTGAGTATGAAGAGTTGAGTATTAATCATGAGATTGAACAACTTAATAAACTACTTGCAATTAATCTTGAGAAGGAGGAGTATGAGACTGCTTCTTTAATTCACAAAAAGATTAAGAAGTTAGAGGAAGAGAAAAATAATCTCAATAAATAATTATGTAACATAAGGACAAAGATTTTTTTTTTTAAAAAATCCTAAAACCACTAAACATGAAGAAATTTAAAATCACATCATCTGTGACTAATGGTAACTCAGTCAGGGTTGACTATGTTATGGCAGATGATTCTGTTAATGCAGTAAATAATTTAATGAAATTATACCCCCGAAAAAGGGAGATAAAGAGTATTGTATCACTTTAATTTTCAAAAAGTGTAAACTTAGTAACTTAATATATAATAACAACTTACTATATTTACACTTTTATTAAACCAATGAAATCAAATCGAAGAGTTAAATGGCTATGGGATAAACGCATCGTCACAAGGCGTTACCCAAGCGATAAACCAACCGAGACATTCCCTTGGGGTTGGTATTACGAGAACGGCACACACGAGTGCTATGAACTATTCACCACAGAAAACTTAATCGTGTCCTACAAGAGTTACTACTGGCACATATCAGTTATTAAGTATATCAATGAGCTTTCATACAAAGACTTCCGTGAGGTCTGTTTATTTATTGCAGACATCGACAATGGTTTTGTCAAGATTAATATGCAGAAGTCTAGGGTTGATAAGATGATTGACACTATATATAAAGATGATAGTGATAGGTGTCCACCG
>JAAGZR010000039.1 GCA_024206155.1 Aliivibrio sp. | reverse complement strand
TCTAGAGCGTCTTGAGCCCAAGATTCAGAAGTTAGCTTGCTTAATAAAACGTAAGACATAACTTGAACCGTTGGTACTTGGCTCCACATAGAGTCATTCAGACAGCGTAAGTGATTAACATCCATTTTATCAGCGTCTTCGATTTGTGCTGTACAGGTTTCACAAATCATTACACAGTTATCAACCGTGATATCTGTTTTAGGCGGAACTGCAAATGGAGCTAGTGAGTTAGTTGAACCACATAGTTCACATTTAGAATCGCAGCGAGTTAAAAGAGTTTTTTCAATGCTCATAAAATAGTGCCTGTTTGTTTAGTAAAACCAATGGCGCTAATTATACAACAGAGAAACCAATTGCGGTGAGAATACTGTAATTTTTCTTATTAATACGCAGTTTGGTATCACTAGGGTAAACATACGATTTCAAAGAGGTAAATCATAATCGTAAATAGCGTTACAATTTCTAATTATTGATAAACGAAAAGTATTTTTTTAACTCTATTCAGCTTATATTCTTTTATTAAGCTTGATTGGTTTAAGTTTAGCAGTACTATGCGCAGCTAAGATCAAGAAACAAAATTGAGGCAAGAACCGTAAATGGTAAACAACCAGAACCAATGGCAAAACAGCTATGAAGATGAAGGCTACTTTGTCATTAGAAATTATTTTACTCAGGCTGAAATTTCATTACTTAGAGAAGTAATATTGAAGTTTCATGAATCATGGAAGCAAGATAATGAAGAGTTTTACCACGACGATGCATTTAATTCTTCGTTGATTACGGGTAGCCAGTATTTAAAAACAGGCGATAGATTAGCGCTTTTTAATTTTATTAGTTCCGAAAAAATAATGAAGGCTGTTGACTCAGTAATCACAGATAATCCTGCATTTATGAATACTCAGCTATTTTTTAATCCTGTAAATCCTCAGCAGAAGGATTTTTGGCATCGAGACTGCCAATATGATCACGATGTAGATATTCAAAGAGTTGTGATTTACGAGACGCAAGTTGTGCATCTGCGAGTGCTTTTATTTGATGAACTAGGCATGGAACTGATACCAGGAACACATAAGCGCTGGGATAATGAAGAAGAATATGATGTTAGGCAAGAAGAAAACGGCCGAGAAAGTCATGAGAATATCTCAGGCGGAAAAGTCATTAATTTAGCGGCTGGCGATATGTTAGTTTTTTCTGCAGATATGATCCACCGTGGGCTATATGGATTAGATAGATTAGCATTTGATATCTTAGTATTTGATCCAGTAGGTGACTTTGTTGATTATGTCGATGATGACTGTCTGCCAGATAGCCCAATGCTAAAGAGAATTAATGACCCAAGATTATTTACAAGTACACTAGAATTAAAAGCAAAGGCTAATATTAAGGTTGCAGTATAAAGAGTTGAATAGCCAAGGTTTACATATTATCAATGGCTTGAAAAGGCTTGAAAAGGCTTGACTATGTTTATAGGACCCCTAAAGAAGTCATGCCTTAGTACGCATTATGTATATTATGTTAAATAATTAACATGGTAACTTTAGTACATAACTCTTCTATTCTATACATTATCTAGATATTAAACATAATCCTATTTACCATAAAATAGCTAATAATCATTCAATAATACTTCGTATTCATCGTTTGATTATTAGCTTTCAAGGCTCCATTAATAATTAACCGCCAGCTAGTTTTACTGTATGGCCTTGCTTTGTTAGGAACTCTTTGATTTTCTCACGGTTATCGCCTTGAATTTCAATGTCGCCATCTTTAACTGCGCCACCACAACCGCATACTTTTTTTAGCTGAGCAGCTAATAATTTAAGTTGTGTGTCTTCCATATCTAAACCAGTAACAACACATACGCCTTTACCTTTACGGCCTTTGGTTTCTCGTTGAATTCGAACAATGCCATCACCTTTTGGGCGCTCTTGTTTTACTTCTTCTTGTTTAATGCGGCCAATATCGGTTGAATATACTAAAGACATAACTAATCTCGTTTTAAAGTGATGATGAATTGTAAATTATTTTTCATGTTTATCCAAAAAGGATTTTATTGCAGCCAATGAACCTTTGGCTAATTTCCCATGATATAAGCAATACCAAGCCTTTTCTTCACCAGTATCGTTCTTAATTTGAAAACCTTTATGCTCTTCGGTACGTGATTTGTCTCTTTTCTCATTTATTGCCGTTTCGCCCATATCACCAAATTCTTTAGGCGGTATGATTGCTCCTGTATCACTCCACCAATCAATGCTTTTCTTTACTGCACTTAAGTGACCGTGTAACACCATATTTTTAATCAGTACTTTCCAGTCATCAGGAATACCTGTCTTATTTTCAATGAAGAAACCTTTATATAATGACTTTTGCATACCAACTACTCTTACTATTTAATTACTCATTTCCACATAGTTAGGATCGAATATTTTTTAACTTTACACCAGACTTTAGATAGTGAATCGTGATCTTATGTGCGTTTAATTTTTGTGATATAGTTTTGTCACACATAAGAATTAGTTATGGTGCATTAGAATGGATAAATCTATTTTCTTAACTTCAGATATCGATATAGATACATTTGCCTCTTGCTTAAAAAAGAAATATTCGCGTAATAGCTTAATTTCATTCAAAAATGATTGGAATAATTTTGTTGTATTTTGTCAGCTACATCATGTAATGGCCTTACCAGCCTCAACGACTGCAATTCGCATCTTTATTGAAAAACAAGCGAAAGAAAAAAAGTTAGCGTCCATTAAGCGTTCCCTTATATCTATCTCACATGTCCATAACGCATTCGAATTGAAAGACCCTACTCAAACAGCTCAAATAAAAGCAGCGGTTGGAAAGATAAGATTAGATAAAAGAGACGACAGCAAACAAACAGAAGGCATTACTCTTAGTATGCTTGCAGAGCTTGAACGCCAACTGTCTTCCTCTGTTGAATTAAAAGACATTAGAGATTTAGTTATCTGGCACTTAATGTTTGAATTACTCTTAAAGCGTGGAGAGTTAAGAGACCTTACGCTTGATGACGTTTGTTTTGATGAGTTTGGAAATTGTGTCATTCAACTGCAACAAAATTATTATCCACTATCACAAGAAACGACTTTATTACTTAATAATTGGCTAAGTGCATCACACCTTAGCGAGGGCTATTTATTCAGAGGACTTGACCGACATCAGAATCTTTCGTCAAGTCACTTAAATGACTCGTCTATTTATCGTATTTTCCGTCGTGCAAACGAACTACTTAATCTGGAGGTCAATTTTTCTGGATTATCTGCTCGAGTGGGTGCAACGAAAGAACTTTCTAAGTGTGGCTATACCGTTCATGAAATTCAAGAATTAGGGCGTTGGGTTAGCCCTGCAATGCCAAATCAATATATTGGAAATATTGAACGTTCAGAAAGGCAAAAAGATAAATTCAAAAAAAAGCCTGAATAATATCAGGCCTTTGTTTATCACTTAAAGTAATACAAATTACTTAATTGAATTAAGGATTGCTTTTTTTAGAAACGTTTTAAAACAGTCTCCATTATGTTCTAGCAATTTAGGGAACATTGAAATTGGCGTCATTCCAGGGAAGGTATTCACTTCGTTTAAGAAAATTTCGTTCTCTTCTGTTAGGAAGAAATCAATACGAGATAAATCTTTTAGCTTCATCTGTGTAAATACTTTTTGGCTGTATTGATTAATTAACTCAATTTGCTCAGCCGATAAATTTTCAGCAGTTAATGTTGTCGTTGAATGACTGCCACTGCCGTATTTTTCATCATAAGAATAAAATGCACCATCAGGAGCTGTTACTTCACCTGGAGGTGTTGTGAATAGTTTACCGTCAATTTCATACGCTGCTACTTCCAACTCTCTTGGCTTAACTGCTTTTTCAACTAATACCTGTTCTGAATACCCAAAAGCATCATTGATGGCCTGCGATAATTCACCTTCAGAAGTGACCTTGTAACAACCAACGGAAGAACCTTGGCATGCAGCCTTAACGAATAAGCCACCCCATTGCTCAAATGATGCTAACGCAGAACGATGAGTTTCTTCATTATTTTCAGTTAAGAATAAATAAGGCGTATTTGGTATGCCTAATGCATCATACCAAAGTTTTGATGTGATTTTATTAAAGCTGTTTGTGCTTGCTTCTGCACCACAACCTAAATAAGGAATACCAAACATATCAAGCATTGATTGGATATCGCCCGTTTCACCAGGGTAACCGTGAATACAAGGGATAACATAATCAACTAGACCTAAGTTATCATCACCACAAAGTAATGATTTGTCAGAACGTAATTCATACTTCAAACCAGAGTCGATATGAAACCAAGCGCCATCTTTAATTTCAAGATGCGTGATTTGAAATGAATTTAATTCTGATAGCTGTTGAGATATGTATTTCGAAGAGACCAAAGAAACTTCATGTTCGGTGCCGCTACCGCCACAAAGTAAAAGGATATGAGTCATAATATTCACTATTGAAAATAATCGGCAAGCTAAAGCAAGCTTACCGATTTAATATTTAATTTAATTTGTGTAACTCAGGGTTATCTGAATTTTTAATGCTATCAATGCTACGAACAAATGGACCGTATGCTTGAATTTCAGCCGGCAGTGTTTTTATTGCTGCGCGAGCGTCTGCAGGTGTTGCAAAATCACCATACAAAATCGTGTACCATGGCATATTATTCACAGTTTTGCGATTCATCCAAACAGGCTGTTCGCCTGCTAATTTTCCAGCATAAGTCGTTAGATCTGTTTTACGGCTCAAGGCGAGGATCTGTAGTGTATAACCATAGCGATTATGCATCTCTTTTTGCTGACTTGTTGGCGGTAAAATTTTTACAGCAGCGTCAGACTCTGCAACTGCTGATGTCTCTTCTGGCGTTAGTTTAACCACTGGCTTTTCAGTTTGTGGCTCTGCAGCAATCTCAGTCTCTTCAAAAGTAGTTACCTCTTCTTCAATAGGTTGAGATACTTGATATACTTCTTCAGTTGTTTCTGTCGTGATGTTTGTTGTATACGAACTACTTGTACATCCTGCAAGCAGTGCGGTTAATGTAATAGGAATAATTCTTTTCATTTTAATTCACAATTATAAGTCATGCTAATTTTTCTAATTTTGCACCTGATATACTAGACAATCAAGTCTTTAGCTCTCTATCTGTTCAATTACTCAAATATTTCCTTAGATTACGGAACAATTGTTGTGTTTTTGTGCGCTAGGTTTTGTTTATATTATTCTATTAAGCCAAAAAATACATTCTCAGCTATCTTATTATTATATAAGGATTAAGGAAGTTGTAATGTCAGATTTAAAAACGCTTTTTCGACCGAGTTCAATTGCGGTTATTGGCGCGTCAATACACTCTGATCGCGCTGGTCATATTGTAATGAGAAACCTATTAGATGGTGAGTTTGATGGGCCGATAATGCCAGTACATCCTAGTTACCATTCCGTCTGCGGGATCCTTGCTTATCCTGATATTCCTTCCCTTCCCATTACACCTGATTTTGCTATTTTATGCACTCCGGCACGTGAGAATGTAAAAATATTAACAGAACTCGGAGAAAAGGGCGTTAAGTTAGTCATCATTCTCTCTTCTGATATGCATTTACATTGCAGCAGCATTGGGGAGCCTTTACCTTACGAAGCGGCACGAATCGCTTCGCAATTTAATATGCGCATTTTAGGACCAAACAGTCTTGGAATAATCCTTCCTTGGGTAAATCTTAATGCGTCATTTTCTCCAATTAATGCAAACAAAGGAAACATTGCCTTTATCTCTCAGTCTGCAGCTGTGTGCACTACAATACTAGACTGGGCGAAAGAAAAAGAGATTGGATTCTCTGCTTTTGTTTCTTTAGGAGATGGCATTGATATTGATTTCAGTGAACTTCTAGATGCTTTATGCACTGATTCAAAAACCGACGCCATACTGCTTTATATTGATTCTATCAAAGACGCACGACGATTTATGTCTGCCGCTCGTGCTGCCGCTCGTAATCGACGCATCTTAGTCGTAAAAAGTGGTCGCTCTGTTGCAGGAAGTAAAGCGGCGCAACTGCATACCAATGGAGAGATAAGTTTAGATGCAGTGTATGACTCGGCTATTAGACGGGCAGGTATGTTACGTGTATCAAACACTCATGAATTATTTGCAGCAGTAGAAACACTTGCACACCCTATTCCATTCCGTGGCCAACGTTTAGCAATAGTAACCAATGGCGGTGGACCAGCAATTATGGCGGTTGATAGCTTAATGCAACAAGGCGGAAGTCTTGCACAATTAAGTGACACATTAGTCGAACAATTAAACCAGTACCTTCCTCATAATTGGTCGCATTCTAATCCGATAGACATTGGAGGCGATGCTAATGAACAAAGGTACTGTGATACGGTTAATGCGCTATTAGACAGTGAAGATTGCGATGCTATTCTAATTATGCATAGCCCTTCTGCTATTTCTAATGCAACACAGACAGCCGCTAAATTAGTCCAATTAATCAGAAATCACACACGCAAAGCAAAGTTTACTATTTTAACTAATTGGTCAGGAGAAACCTCTTCGAAGGAAGCACGTCTACGCTTCACACAAGCAGGGATTCCAACTTACCGTACACCAGAGAGTTCGGTGTCAGCATTTCTTCACTTAGTTGAGTATCATCGCAACCAGAAGCTCTTAATAGAAACCCCAGTATCGTCTGGCCATATTAATAAGCATGATGCGAGAATGGCTCGCGAATGGTTAGATAATTGTGTTTCACATAAACTAACCGACCTTGATACACATGAAACCCAAACTCTATATTCATGCTATGGATTTAAAACCTTAGACACTTGGATCACAGAGGAACCGGTTGAAACAGGTTATATTGCCGAGAGTATTGGTTACCCTGTTGCCATAAAACTCCGTTCTCCTGATATCCCTCATAAATCCGATGTTCAAGGTGTAATGCTTAATTTAAACACCAAAGAAGAAGTGATTAATGCAGCACAATCTATTATTGATCGAGTATCAATAAGCTACCCTTCAGCTCGAATTTCAGGGTTAAGCGTTCAAAAAATGGCACAAAGAGCGGGATCTCAAGAATTACGAATTAAAGTATGCCAAGATCCAGTTTTTGGGCCTGTGATCTTACTTGGTGAAGGAGGATCTGAATGGGATCTCAATAACAATGCCGCCGTAGCATTGCCACCACTTAACATGGCGCTAGCTGAAAACCTCATAAAATACGCGATCAAAGAAAATATTATTCCGCATCGCAATTCTCCGACAAAAATGAGCATCTTTGATTTAAGTGCTTTTCTCGTTCGTCTATCTCAGATGGTACTTGATTGTCCCGAAATCGTTGAGCTCGATATACACCCTCTTCTTGTTTCGGGTATTGATCTCACAATTATTGATTCATCGATGAAGGTGCAGCATTTTACTGGCGATATTCATAAACGATTAGCCATTAGACCTTATCCAAATGAATTAGAAGAATTTTCACAACTTAAAGATCATACCGCAGTTTTACTTCGTCCAATCCTTCCTGAAGATGAACCAAAACACGCCGAGTTTATTTCTCAGGTATCACATGAAGATTTATATAAACGATTTTTTTCTGATGTTGGTGAATTTAATCATGAAGCTCTGGCTAACTTTACTCAAATCGATTATGACAGAGAAATGGCATTTGTCGCGACGAAACAGATTGATAATCAAGAGGTTATTTTGGCGGTAGTTCGTGCATTATCTGATCCAAATAACATTAACACCGAATTCGCTGTATTGGTACGTTCAGATCTTAAAGGTTTGGGTTTGGGAAAAATTCTAATGGACAAAATTATTCGATATTGCAAATCACAAGGTATTAAAGTGATGAACGGAATGACAATGCCATCAAACCGAGGGATGATTGGATTAGCGCAACACTTTGGGTTTACTGTGGACATTCAGATGTCAGATGGCATAGTCGAAATGAGTTTAGAGCTAAATTGAATCTAAATTTTAAAATAAAAAAACCAAGATAATCATCATAATTATCTTGGTTCACATAGATATAAAATTGTTTAAAAAAGGGGTATCTATATTATTTTATTTGTTCAGCTTTTTCTTTCTTTACCATAATTGCACCAGCAATAACAAATGCAACTAATAATAAAATTTCCATTAATCCATCCTATATATTGTTTAAAAAATGATTTACATGAATAATATATCATCAATTTAGATAAGGTAAATAGTTTTCCCTAACATTTATACGCATTCTGTCACACTTCATAAAATACATACTGCCTTTACCGGAAAGTTTTGCTTCATATGAACTTCTCACCATTTTTGTCTTTTTCAAGCACCTCACTATGTCATTGAGAGGAGGCTTCAATTAACTCTGCGAGCAAATTTATTGAAGTAATTAAGTGCACACCACCACATAAGAATTTAAGAAGGCGACCTAGCTATCATTTCATATAAGTATAAACACACACAAATACAGTATGAAGAGATATGATACGAAGCATGATAAAGTTATCCTCCTAAAGTCACAGATTAACGTTATCTTTAGTTTTTATTCTCAACAAAAAATACATTATGAAAAGTTATTATTATACCTTGTTATTTGCGATACTCTCTTTTCCAAGTGATGCCAAATCTGTAAAAAAATATTATAAAGAACATCAATCAAAACGATGTGAAACCCTCACACGAACATTAACGCACGTAAATAAAATATTAAGCTTCAGCGAAGGAAAAGAGTACAAGGAAAAACTAAAAGAGAAAAAAGCATTGAAGAAATTGCGAAAAGAGAAAAGCTGCTAAAAAGCCAACTGAGTAGTTTACAGTTGACTCATTGATTACGTATTATTTTGCTTTTGGCCTAAAAGGCTTAATAACGTCTTCGTTACATTCAAGAAATGGTCCTTCCATTAAATCAATGCAATACGGTATTGCTGGGAATACCGCATCTAAACATTCGCGAATGGATTTTGGTTTACCTGGTAAATTTACAATTAAAGAATCTTTACGCAGGCCTGCTGTTTGACGTGACAAGATAGCAGTAGGAACAAATTTTAATGACTCTGCCCGCATTAACTCACCAAAGCCAGGCATCATGCGATCACACACGGCTTCAGTTGCCTCAGGCGTAACATCACGCTTAGCAGGACCGGTACCGCCCGTTGTTACAACTAAGCAGCAACCTTTCTCGTCAGCAAGTTGAATCAGTGTTTTTTCAATCACATCTTTCTCATCAGGGATAACTACGTACTCAGGTTCCCATTCAGAGGTAAGATAATCATTCAATGTCGCAATGATTGCAGGACCTGAAATGTCTTCATAAATACCAACACTTGCACGGTCACTTACAGTAACAATGCCAATTTTCGCTTTTTTAGTCATAATTAAATTCTTATTGAAGTAAGGTAACCCTATTATTACAACTGGTTACCTATTTTTCTACTAAAAAGACAAATTGGATTAGTATTCGTAAGCCATATTTAGTGATACACCATAAGTTGAATCAATAGAGTAGATGGCAGCTAAATCAAAATGGAACATATTTAATGGTGAAAAACCAATACCCGCGGTAAAGGCATCGTCGTAAGTTCCAGCTAGGTCTTTCTTGTAACCACCACGTAATTGAATTTGATATAATAAATCGACTTCAGCACCCGCTCTGAACATTTGAACATTATCATCCAAACCAACAAAACGCTCCTGCTCATTCAAATCCATATCAGCGGTTAAGATAAAGTAGTTAGTCATGAATGCCACGCCAGCTGTGTATGTTGGTGTTAGCTCATAGTTATATTGGTAGTTTTTTCCATTTGGATCATAAAAACCACCATTAACACTATCCTTAAATTTCACATTAACCTTAGCGGTTTCAATTTCATTTTTAATTAGGTTTTTACCTGCAGCAGCAAAGCGCCAAGGACCATAAAACCAAACAGCACCAACATCAACATTAAATGCATTGTCGGTGGTTTTATTTTTATTAAAATCTTTAAAATCAAAATTGTTTACCGCTTCTACATAGGTGTATGTTAAGTAACTTTGAATTTTTGGTGTTACACCAATAGTGATGTTTTGGCCTAGGAAATTTGTGTAACCAGCAAAGGCCACCCCCGCTTCTGCTAAGCCTAAAGCAACGGTGCCTACCGCTGTTCTGTCTGCCATTTCGATAGGGTTAGTTGTTCCAGTATATACATCTGGCAACGTAATACCTTCTACTGATGTTTTACCATAAAAAGCCATAGATAAATAACGATTAGGGATTGCAACAGCCATACCTGCACCCACACTAAAACTTAATGCATCACCATTTAAGTTTCTTAAGCCATTTTCAATATCAGATGCACCATTAACTGGATCAGTTGGTATTTTTGAGAAACCTTTCTGGACTTGGTCAACATCATCAACCATTCCGCCTTGGTCCATAATTTGAAGGCCTGCGCTTGGAAGTAAGAGACCGGCATCGTCTTTACGGCTATAAATAGCAACTAATGCTGGGTTATAAAAAACACCAGTAAGATAATCAGCAGCTGCAGTACCAGCTCCACCCATGGCATCGATACGACCATCAACGCTAAAATTTGTTGCTGATGCTTGTGAAGAAGCGACCGTAGCGTAAGAAAGTAAGCCAATTTTCATCCACTGTTTCATTTTTTATAACCTAATAGAAATACTTAAGTACGATATCGGCTTAAGAAAAGCTAACTTTAGGTAAATTTACGCTTTCATTTATTTTAATGATAGCTGAGATGAAAATGGGTGAAAGTTGAATGGTTAGCGCAATAAAAAGCCGAGAACATATGATCTCGGCTTTTTATTATTTCTTGGCTTTCTCTGCTATTTCAGCTCGGATCTGATCAGAAATGATTTTAATGGCTTCACCACTACTAACGCCTTGACGCATTAATTCTTGGATCTTTTCTACCGCTTGTTGTTGCTCTTCATGAGTTAACGTTGGTAAATCTAGCATCAGTTACTCTCTACAGTTTCTGTGACATCAAAATTGATGACTTTGGTTATGGCTTGTATTTCTTGAATCGATATTGGGCCTTGAAAACGTTTATGATTAAACGACACACTTAAAATATAACTTCCTGGTAGCACATTGGTTTTAGGAAGACTTTGTGGGAATTGTTCATCATAGAAATTCTCCCACAATTTTATGTATTCACTATCTTGATGGTCATAAATCCCAATCGCCATTTCTGGTAATGGGCAATTAGACTTTAGTAATCCAGTTTGCGTGGTTTTCCACTTATCTTTTCCTAACCACGATACCATCATTTCTGTTTTCGGTGTATTCAATATAATCCACGATTCCCACCTAGTACTCTCTTTATCGTCCGCAGTTATAATGAGTTTATATAACCCATTTTTAACTCGATTATTGAGCGATTCACTGGCGTAAGTATATTGCTTTATCTTCTCGTCTTGCGTCGGAGTTATACTTATAGACGGGTTAGTTAATTGTTCTTCATCCGGCCATTTAATAAAAGACAGCGATGATATTGTCTTTTTACTATCAAACTGAACTGATAATCGATGGTGTAATCGACCCGGACTTTGAATGATCATTCGTTGAACACTCAACGAATTTAACCAATTAGGGATAACAATAGCTGATAAATCACGTCCACAATTTTTCGCACTGACCGCACCAATCAATTTGTCAATATTATGAATCACATTGTTATCTTTCGAACTCTGTAAGACTTCAATCGCGGTTTCAAATCCCTTTAAAGAATCACCTTCTAAAAATTGTTTATGGGCGCTATACAGAGCAGATTGCTCATTAAACCAATCTTTTGCAACGGCATTAGTGCCCATAAATACTAAACAAAAAAAACCAATGACTGTGGCAACTTTTCGCTTAATCATCATCAGAATTACGCTTTCATTTTATAGCCAACACCACGTAAGGTTTCGATATCTATTCCTACGATTTTTTGGCGAAGTTGTAAAATATGCGTATCAACAGTACGCGTTGTTGGGAAATGGTTGTATCCCCATACTTGATCCAATAATTCATCACGAGTAAATACTTTTCCTAAATTTGATGCGAGGAAAAGCAAAAGGTCAAACTCAGTTCGAGTTAAAGTCACGTTTTCACCAGAGTTAACTACGTCCCTTGTTGAAGTATCAATCGATAAATTGCCTACATTTAACTGTGTTTTTATCTCATCAGATTCTGGAGAGCGTAAATGCGCACGCAAACGAGCCAATAATTCAGCTTCAGCAAAAGGCTTGGTTAAATAATCATTGGCGCCTGAATCAAGCCCTGTCACTTTATCGCGAACAGAAACTAATGCGGTAAGCAAAATAACTGGAACATCTTTTATTTGCTTCCATTGAGGTAACCATGTCAGTGAGTCCCCCTCAGGCAATTGACGATCAAGGATCACAATATCAGCTTCCGTCCATAAACTTGATACATTCGTGGCATTTTCAGAATGCAAGCATCGATACCCTGCTTCCTCTAGGCTAACTACAAGACCATCTGCTAAGTTTTTATCGTCTTCAACAAGTAGGATTGTCTGTTTCACACGGTATCTCCAATATAAATGTCGTTGGGGGACCTTGAAGTGTCATGGTTCCACCCATTCTTTTGATCATTGACTCAACAATAGTTAGACCTAAGCCTAACCCAGCCTTACTAACAAAAGGCGTTTTTAATTCTTTCCAATTTGTTTTTGTTAACTGCCCTCCATCAATGACTTCAATTTTTAAATGTTTATTTGCTACAGTAACGTTCAAAAGTACAGGTTCAATCCCATATTTATGAGCATTACTAATTAAGTTATCAATACAATTACCCAACCAGTAAATATTTACTTTTATTGCTGAGTCTTTATTTATTTTAAATTCTACAGGCTTACTATACTCCATACAGCGATAACTTAACCATTCTTCAACAGAAGGGATCCACTCTGTTGAAAGGCCTTTGTCATCAGACTGCAAATAATCTTTACTTGCTTCTGCTAGCTGTCTTAACCGTCGAGAATCTTCACATAATCGTCTAAATTCATCATAAAGTGACTCGGGCAGTGATTCAAATTGCCTTCTAAATCCTTCAACTGTCAATCCTAAACTGGCAATTGGTGTACGTAATTCATGCGTAAGGATCTGCAAAACTAACATACGGCTTTTCATCTCTCGACGCTTACCGTTCCATTGAGAGATCCCCCAACCTATTGCAAGTGATAAGTTGGCAAAAACAAGAAATAGCACAATAAAGAAAAGTGCTTGAGAATTACTCTCATCTTTCCAACAAACATTCCCATTTTTTACGTAACAGTTATCTCCTTGTTCAAACACTGACATATCTAAGTCAAATTTGTCTAAGTACTTTAATTTTAGGTCCACCGGATAAAGGTAATATCGACTTCCTTTTCTAATCCAAAGTAACTTATCGGCAATGATCGTATCAGAGCCACTGATAATCGCTCTTATTGCTTTATCATCCATTTTTTGAAGATGATGCAATAATGTACCTTCTTGCGCTAATGGGCGCTCTTTAATATGCATATATTGTTCTAGGTCGCCTAATTTCTGAGGATACTGCTCAACATAACGATAAGCATATGAGCCACCTCCAGGATGAATCATTCCTGAACGCGCAAACCAACTATTAGGTAATTTAATGCCTTTACATATTGCTCGGATCAACACCAAAGGTTCACCAACAAGTGGGCTTACTGGCCAAGGTCCAGTACAAGTAAGAGCGTTTTTATAAAGTTGTTGTAGCTGCTTAAATGGATAAGACGCCGTTTGCGGCAAGATCGTATCAGGAGACAATAATACTGTAGGATATTCTTTTTGTATCAGGCGAATGTCATAAATCTCAACAGCCTGCTGTTTTTTAAACGCTTTTTTAAAGCTATCAATTTTCGTAGCTAAACTCTCTGCATGTAAAGAAGAGCTAATTAACAGTAATAAAGAAAGGAGAAAGCGTTTATTTATCAACGGTGAATCCTGTGGTTAATGTAAAAAGAAATATCAATTGAATCAGTATATTATAAATTAATCGGGATACGAACCGTTTATCTTACTTCATCATTACTTTTCCGCCAATCATCTTATATGCAGGAGTCCCCTTGATTAAAGTTTCTCGAGCGAAGACACCTTTACAATTAGGGCAAATACAAGTCTCATTAGTATAGTTTTCAACAATACGCTCAATAAAGCACTTAATTAATGCGCCTTTACCGCCTTTTCTATATTTAAAAAGGATTGTTCTGCACTTATCACAATAGATTTGAACTGTTTTTGTTGGACCTTTTTTATTTGGCTTTGCCATACCTTTCAATTATCCATGGTTGCGTTCAACAAAGATTTTACTTTACACTGGAGTTACAATCCAACCAAATAAGTAATTGATTGATTGATTATTCTTATTTGTTAATTTGCTGTATATAAAGGATCGTCCATGCGAACTTATGCTCAACACCCCCAAGCTAAAGAAGCTCTACTCCTTCTTAATGAGCTGCAATCTTACTTTAAAGATGAATTAATAAAAGCAAGTAAGATCTCAGCTCAACCTTCTGACTTTATTTCTGTAGAGTGGTTACGCGACCAAGGTTCACATGGTGGAGGAAAACGCTTTGAGGCAATTGAGGGAGGAATTTTCAACCGAGCTTCAATTAACGTCTCTCAAATTCATTATGAAGACGATGCAGTAAAGCATTACGACAGTGCAACAGCGCTTTCTACAATTATTCACCCAGCCAACCCGTTATTGCCCTCAGTTCATATGCACTTTAGCTGGACAATATTAAAAGACGGTTCCAGCTACTGGCGAATTATGGCAGATCTAAACCCTTCTCATTTTAATAAAGACGATAAAGAATATTTCGATCAAACCCTAAAAGTTGCCGCTAAAACGTATTACTCACAAGGCGTTAAGTCCGGCAATCACTATTTTGATATCCCAGCATTAAAAAAACGTCGTGGTGTCAGCCACTTTTATTTAGAAGGATTTAATCCTACCAAAGAAAGTGGTGAGATATTTACTCGTCACTTTGCACGTAATATTATGGACACCTATGTTCATATTCTAAAATCCCATTTAATTAGTCCAGTAACACCAACAGAAGAACAACGTCAGCAACAATTGGATTATCACACTTTATATTTTTATCAAGTGCTTACTTTAGATAAGGGAACAACCGCGGGATTATTAGTACATAACCAAAATGATGTTGGAACACTAGGGTCTCTGCCTTCTCATATTAATCGTAACTTACTTCAAGATTGGCAAAAATGCTCTCCTGAGCCAATTAATGAATTAGTCAGCACCATTTTAACTGCATTGCCTGATGACAAAGTTTGCCCGATAACCATTGAGGTTAAAGCTAAGCTAGCGCAAGCAATTCGTGAATTTAATCATCGAAAAATATAAACTAAATTAGCCCTATTCAACGCCATTGGTTCATTTTTCAATGGCGATAATAAGCAATTAGTTTATTTCTGGTTTTATCCATACGGTTTCAAAATCAAACCAACCTAATCCATTGCATGATGCATTTTGGATACTGTTATTTGCATTTTCACTTATTCCCATCCAACCATGGAAAAGAGGTAAAATTTGATCACTATTTACTAGATAACGACAAATTTCGTTCACAGGAAAATGATTTTCTGGTGAAGATTGCCAATTATCAATAAGCATTGTTATTTGAATAAAATCCTCTTCCGGCGTCGCTCTTTCTATTTCATTAAAAGCAAATAACCATGATAGCAAAGCTTCTGGACATTGGGTCCCTAGACTCATTCCTCTAAGCCACATATCGATAGATTGCGTTTTTTCTTCGCACAATAAATCTAATGTATCAAACGGGTGCGTTTTTAAAACAATGCCATCAAGAGCTAAACGTTGCTCTATTGCTTTACCTAACAATGGGTATAATGGGTGTTCTTTTTCGTAACCAAGATGAACTACACTCCCTTTACTCGGTAAAGTAAATGGGACCTTTGCTCGATTAAGACAGTGCTGTAATCCAGGCAATAAACCATAAGCATTAAATAAACCAATACCATTCATTTGTGAATTTTGAAGTTCATTAAGCAGCATTAATGGTGTGATGACTTGTGATAGGTACACTTGCCAATTTTTATCTTTTGCAACTCCTGTTTTACGATTGAACAATAGATAACTGCACCCTTTATCTACATCGACTTTTTCACCGTAAGAAGAATAAGACTCAGGCCCTTCACTTACTTCTAACCCGAGTTTTAACTGTATTGGGGCTACTTCAGGTAAAGTCCAAACCTCAACGGAATCAATCAATGGTCTATAACCGAAATAATGCTCATTAGCGGTTAGAATTAATTTTTTATCCGTATTCTCACTTATCTTATATGGGCCAGTGCCAACAGGATATCGGCTGTAATCCTGTTGTGTATGAGCCGTAGTTGGAATGATTTTCGCGTTAAACTGTGCAAGTTTTGATGCAAAATGATGATCGCTTTTAGATAAAGCAAAATCAATAATATTAAGGCTTGGGCTGCTTACACTGTGAATATGAGCAAACACAAAGTTCGACTTAAGCGCTAAAAACGTCTCTTTAATATCCTCGAACGCCAATAACTTTCCGTCATGAAAGCTAATACTTGGCCTAATATAAAATCGCCAATGAGTAGGAGAAAGCATTTCCCAATGGTGAGCGATATCTCCCTCAATATCTCCTGCTTTATTCCATTGCGTTAGTCCATTAAAGATTTGCTGAACAAGGTGCTGCTCTGAACGGCGAATAGCAAGAGATGGTTTAAGTATGTGTAGTTGACGATAATAAGGCAGCTTAACGACTTGCTTCCCTTTTTCATGAGAAACGCCTAGCGCATTATTAATCAGATCTAATAACGCATCTTGGTTACCATCAAGCAATTCAAGGGCTACATCTAGCTTTCCTTCTTCAATGTTCTGTCTAGCTAACGATAAATACACCGCATCAGGCGTAGAAATGAACTCTAAAATAGAGCTTTTCCCTCTTCCTACTGCTGGGTTCCAAATGATCCATTTTTCATCAGACATTTTTTTAAGAACCATACGCGTATTTCGACGAGTACAACATAACAAATCGGCAATATCATCAATTTGAACGCCTGAATCATTATTATTATAATGCGTATAAAGTTTCTCAAATTGTGTACGTAAACGTGGACTACCCATAAAGCACCGTTGTGTTAGTTGATACTAGTCTTAGTTATAAGTTCAAATTCTGAGACTGTGAACTTATACTCTTGATTTTTCAACAAGTAAGTTTACACTAAATCTCGAGTATTTAGAGGAAATTCATCATGTCACCAATTGAATTACATCAATTTAACACCCAAACCCGAAGAAAATCTGATCGCTATCCAGTGGAACGAAATGGCATATTCATTGTTAAATCAGGCCAATTTCATTACTGTGATAAATCAGGCAAACCTATTACCCTTAATGCCGGTGATTTTTTACTTTACAGCTCTGGTGACATATCAAAAGTAAAAATGATTAATGAAAATGGTAATTTTAAAGCCGAATCATTAGTCATTGATGTCAGTCTTTTTCAAAAATTCATTACTTATACCAATCACAACACACATACGGCGTCAGACAAAGAGTCTTTCATTTTTACGCCTGAAAACACATCAGTAAATAAAATATTAAATCTAATAAAAAGCCAATTAGAAGAAGGCGCTACCGATGATTCACTTAAATTTATGGTGCTGGCTTTATTAAGTGAAATGGTGCATGAATATCCGGACTTAATTGCTTTTATACATCGTATTTCAATATTAACCACTTCGCAGCAATTGATCCAATATGTAGAAGATAACATTTCGGCTGATTTAACCATTGATGCTGTCGCACCGAAATTAGGAATGTCCGCATCAACACTTAAACGTAAACTGCAACCGGATAAGCTTTCTTTTGCACATTTAGTGAAAGTGAAACGCATTAACTATGCCGCAACTCAATTACGCATAACACGTAAAACCATCACTGAAATTGCCTATGAAACAGGATTTAAAACAGCCGCTCATTTTAGTACCTGCTTTAAGTCTATTCATGGAAGGACTCCAAAAGAGTTTCGAGAGTCTATATAAGATTAAGTGCCACACTGGTGTAATATTTTGACTTTATGATGCTTTTTTTATTATGGATTTAGGTCATGTTTAAAGCACTCTGTTACGCCTCTTTTATCACTGGAACTTTTTAGCTCAACCTTTTTTCCGCCGATAACAATATGGTTATTGCCGGTTATACCTCTGTTTCAACATTATTAGAACCTTTTATTGACGAGTTTAATCAAACAACCAAACCATCCATTGATTTAGAAAGCATTGGCTCAAGTGCTGGCATAAATATGTTAGAAAATAGTATAGTCAGTGTAGCGATTATCTCTCGTCAACTTACTGCTAAAGAAAAACTGTCACTTTCTTCAAATCTTATCGCTTATGACGCAATTGCTATTATCACCCACCCAGAGAACCCAATTAATAATCTTTCTACTGATAATATATGGAAGATTTATCATGG
>JAAGZR010000367.1 GCA_024206155.1 Aliivibrio sp. | reverse complement strand
GGGTTTAATGGTTGGTACGCTAGGTAAAATTTGGCCTTGGAAAGAAGTGATTGAATGGCGTACAGACTCAAAAGGTGAGCAAGTACCGCTGATTGAACACAACCTATCTCCATTTGACTATGAGCAAGTAACACAACAACCTGCGCTTATTGGTTTTGCTGTTGTTGGTGTGATTCTAGGTATCGGTTTGGTGGTTGGTTTAGAAATCTACGCAAAGAAAAGCGATAAGTAATACGTATTTTTTGGACAAGCTATAAAAACAAAAATGGCGGTGAAAGGAAAGGTTATGCGCCTTATCTTCACCGCCATTTTTATTAAAGAGAATAATTTAATTATTTAATGCCATAACATTGAATAAAAATAGACGTCACCGTGTCAACCTTACTTTTCATCGCATCACCTGTTGGTTCAGTGTCCAAATTCATGACCTGAGGCCAAAAGAACAACCCTTGAAATAAGCTTACATACACATCTGTCATCAGTTTTGAATCGACATTCTTTAATCGCCCAGCCTCAATTGCCGCATTGAACCACTGCGTTATTGCGCGAATACTATAGATATTTTTTATTAAGTTTTTTGCCATTTCTGGTTGGCGTAAAAACTCCATCACTATGGTGCGAGCAAGGGAAATACCATAGGTTTGATAAAGTATTTCTATCTCTTTATAAGCAATATCATTCAATTGCTCTTCGGTACTTTTCTCTTCATCAAATTGATATGAAACGTTTTCGTTTACTGAGTCATTAATAATGGTTAATACCGATTCAAATAACACTTCTTTACTTTCAAAATGACGATAAAGGGTACGTTTAGACACTTCAGCCGATGAGGTAATTCTATCCATATTGGCAGCAAGAAAACCGTGTTCAATAAATTCTTCTTTTGCCGCATTGATAATATCAAGGTGCTTTTGCTGTGATCGTGTCAGTTTTTTCATAGTCCCTCCATCACTAAATTTAGACCATTCTACCCATTCAAAATAAATATGTACACTCAAGAGTTTACTTACAAGGAATTTAGCCATAAAATAAACTCGAGAGTTTACTTTTTCAATTAAAAAATGATTTACTCGACTATTTTATGTCAACCAACCACTCTTTTCATGAGGAATGAGTCAATGAGCTCACGTATTTCGACTGTTATGTTAATGAAGAAAACCGTACTGGCTGTCGGCCTTGCGATTGGTACACTAATGATCTCTGGTTGTGATTCCAACGAAGCACAATTAGAAACAACAAAAGTCGATACTATTCGCCCTGCACTTATTGAAGTGATTAGACCAAGTATAAATGCACAACTACGCTTTAACGGTGTTGTACGCTCAGCCGAACGTGCTGATTTAGCTTTTAGAATGAATGGACGTGTTATTAACGTGCTGGTTGAAGAAGGCCAACAGGTAACCAAAGGACAATTACTGGCGCAATTAGATCCTCGTGATACGAAAACCGCACTAGAGTCAGCGCGTGTTGAATATAAAAACACCCAAGCAGAATACAACCGTGGCAAAGCGATTTATGAAAAAAGCCAAGCCATAGCTAAGAGTGATTTAGATACGTTAAGCACTCGCTATAACCTAGCTAAAAATCGACTAGAAGAAGCAAAACGTCAATTAGAGTACACCCAATTGACCGCTCCTTTTGATGGTATTGTTGGTCGTAAGATGATCGACAATCATGTGCAAATACAAGCTAATAGCCCAGTATTAACCATTCATGATCTTGATAATTTAGAAGTGCTTATCAATATTCCAGACAGTGTCATGTTAGGCGAATTAAAAGGCTCTGAAGCGATTGCTCAAATCAGTGCTGTTCCTAATGTGCGCTTTCCTCTTGTATTAAGTACGTATGGCACCCAAGCAGACCCAATAACGCAAACCTACCCAGTAGTACTAACGTTTAAAGAATTAAGCGGCTTTAATGTATTACCAGGCATGACAGTAAAAGTGACTCCTGTATATCCAAAAGACTCAGCAGAAGAGAACACACTCATTACCGTACCTTTAACCGCTATCGTACCTGATAATAAAGGCGGTCAATTTGTGTGGGTGGTTGATGCACAAAATCAAGTACAGCAACGCGCGATTAATACTGGTGAATTACTGACAAACCGAGTGGTTATTACTCAAGGCTTGCAAATGAATGAGCGCATTATCATTGCCGGTGTCACCAGCATTAAAACCGACATGATCGTAAAACCCTATTCTGAACAATCAGCAATGAGTCACGGGGAATAGAAATGGACATTGCACGTTATACCATTACTAAACGTACCTCAGTGTGGGTGCTCATCACTCTAATCTTATTTGGTGGTTACTTAAGCTATTTAAAACTAGGTCGTTTTGAAGATCCTGAATTTGTCATTCGCCAAGCGGTAATCAATACCCCTTATTCTGGTGCAACCGCTCAGGAAGTATCAGACGAAGTAACCGACATTATTGAAGGTGCCGTTCAATCACTTCAAGAAGTAAAAGAAGTGAAATCTGTCTCTAAACAAGGCATGTCTGAAGTGACGGTTGAAATCAAGCTTGAATTTGCTCAAAGCCAAGCCGCTTTGCAGCAAGTGTGGGATAAATTGCGCCGTAAAATTGGGGATGCACAGCGACTCTTACCACCAGGAGCAAGCGCATCGATTGTTAATGATGACTTTTCTGATGTGTACTCGCTATTTTTTGCCGTAACAGGCGAAGGCTTTAGTGACAAACAACTGCAAGATTATGTAGATGGCTTACGTCGTGAACTTGTCCTTGTCCCTGGCGTTGCAAAAACAGCGACACTAGGCGAGCGCCAAGAAACCATTTTCGTTGAAATGTCGAGCGAACGCATGGCGCAATTTGGTGTGTCTTCAGAGAAAGTGTATCAGGTACTACAAAAGCAAAACATCGTAACAGTTGCCGGAAGTATTGAAACAAATGCAATGCGTATCCCGGTGATCCCAAACTCAGGGATTAACTCAATTAATGACTTAAATAACCTGCAAGTGAGTCTTGGAGATAACAACACCGTTCTTCGTTTAGGTGATATTGCAACGGTTATTCGTGGCTATCAAGAACCAACCTCTATGTTGGTTCGTTACAATGGCGAACGTGCTGTAGGTTTTGGTATTTCAAACGTATCAGGCGGTAACGTCGTTGATATGGGTGATGCCGTAAAAGCGCGTATTGCAGAGCTAGAAGGTCAACGTCCATTAGGGATAGAGCTTAACGTTATCTCCATGCAATCGGACTCGGTTCGTGCGTCGGTAACCAACTTTATTGATAATCTCATTGCCGCTGTTGTCATTGTATTTGTCGTCTTACTGCTGTTTATGGGGTTACGCTCAGGCGTCATTATTGGTTTTGTTTTATTACTCACAGTTGCAGGTACCTTATGCATCATGTTAATCCAAGACATTGCAATGCAAAGGATATCTCTGGGTGCATTGATCATCGCATTGGGTATGCTGGTAGATAATGCGATTGTGGTAACAGACGGTATTTTAGTGCGTTTACAAACCACACCAAATGACAGCCGTGATGAGATCGTTTCAGATGTCGTTAATGCGACTAAATGGCCTCTTCTGGGCGGTACGGTTGTAGGTATTTGTGCTTTCAGTGCTATTGGTCTTTCTCCGTCAGACATGGGCGAATACGCAGGCTCACTATTTTGGGTAATTTTATACTCAATGCTATTAAGTTGGGTATTTGCGATTACAATCACGCCAATGCTATGCCACGATTTTCTAACCGTGAAAGCAATAGATAACCAAGCACCACCAAGTCGTATCAGTCAAAAATACCGCCAATTATTAACTTGGGTATTAGCGCATCGTGGTATCAGCCTAGGCCTTTTACTGGTTGTTTTATTTACTTCTATTTATGGTGTTCGTTATATTCCACCCGGCTTTATGCCTGAATCTCAACGTGCTCAATTTGTGGTTGATGTTTATTTACCGCAAGGGTCAGACATTAAGCGCACAGAGCAAACTATTGCAGCCATAGAGCAAGATGTAAAACAAAAAGAAGGCATCACTAATATCACTAGTTTTGTGGGCGGTGGCGGTTTACGCTTCATGCTAACCTACTCACCAGAAGCGCGTAACCCAAGTTATGGTCAGCTCCTGATTGATATTGATGACTATCAAAACATTGCTCCACTGTTAGTTGAACTTCAAACTGAGTTGGATGCAAAATACACCAATGCATCGATTAAAGTATGGAAATTCATGCTAGGTCGCGGCGGTGGTAAGAAAATTGAAGCAGGATTTAAAGGCCCAGACAGCCATGTACTACGTCAATTAGCAGAGCAAGCAAAAGCGATTATGCTTAATGATCCACAATTGATTGCAGTACAAGACGACTGGCGCCAACAAGTGCCAGTGTTACGCCCTCAGTTTTCAGAAGAAAAAGCACAACAATTTGGATTAACCACCCAAGAGATAAATAAAGCCATCGCTCAGACATTATCAGGGCGAAACGTTGGCGTTTATCGTGAAGGTAATGACTTAATTCCAATCGTAGCTCGCTCACCAGAAACAGAGCGTAATCATCAACGTGCGATAGAAAATACAGAGGTTTTTAGCCCGACAACCGGCAGTTTTATCTCAGTAAGCCAGCTAATTGAATCATCAAACTTAGTTTGGGAAGATGCGATTTTACGCCGTATTGATAGAATGCCGACAATTTTAGTACAAGCAGACCCCGCGCCGGGGGTACTGACTGCGGATGCCTTTAAACAGGTAAGAGAGAAAATTGAAGCTATCGAGCTTCCATCTGGATATCAGTTAATTTGGTATGGGGAATATAAAGCCTCTAAAGACGCGAATGAAGGCTTGGTAATATCAGCACCTTATGGGTTTGCAGCGATGATTTTATCTGTGATCTTCATGTTCAACGCATTACGTCAGCCATTGGTTATTTGGTTGACTGCACCTTTGGCCATTATCGGTGTATCGGTTGGGTTAATCGTATTCCAAACGCCATTTGAGTTTATGGCAATACTGGGCTTTTTAAGTCTTATCGGCATGATGGTGAAAAATGCGATAGTACTAGTAGACCAAGCGGATGTGGAAGT
>JAAGZR010000366.1 GCA_024206155.1 Aliivibrio sp. | reverse complement strand
TGGATAAGACGATTTCATGGAGTTGCCACTAAGTACCTAGACCATTACCTCGGTTGGTTTAGGTATATGGACACTCCAGAAAATCTTAATGAAAACAAGCTATTTCGCATTCAGCAACAGTTAAAGGGAACATAGCCTAAAAATTTAATAGATACTGAATTAAAATAAAATCCACACACTTGGCGATAGCCAATGGGGGCGGCTCTTTTTGCTCGACCTCAAAACCAATAAAAAAAATAGATTGCATGAAATTAGAAATGCAAAAGGGGCATTTTTAAGGTACATATCGTTGTTACAGGCAATGGATAAAGAAAAATGTATCCGGATACACCAAATCGCTTATTTAAATATCCTTTTAAAGTGCAACTTTTACTTTAAAAAACCACAAAATTAAGTCAAAAAGGAAATCGAAAAAACAAAACGCAGCCAATTACCACAAGGTTGACAGGAAACCACAAGGTTAAAAAAGGTTAAAATCAGCGTCACTTTTCACTTGGATACCTTAAAATGTCAACCTGTTAAGGCTGTATAGTGGGAGGTGACTTTACCACTTTTACGAAAAACATTTAGTTTACTTAAAGATGTTAACCAAAAAATGCAGCTTTCTAATACAACTTTTTTAGGGCAAAGAACACTCTCTTTAATGCTATGCACACCATTTTTTCAGCGCTCTCGCATCTAAAACATTAAAATTAAAATATTTATTTTTACCATTTTGTATCGAATAACTAATTACAACATATTAGAATTTGTTCACTGTAAATAAATCCACCAAGAACAAGGAAAAGAAGTCTTACCCCTCTTAAATAATCACCTAACTTTGCACAGCCAAGTGTATCCGGATACAGCATGTTCCTAACTTTCGGCTCGAATGAAACCAACGAATTAGTCAGCATTCACGCAGTCAAAAGCGGTAAAACCGCACTGGCTTGTCCCTTCTGCAAACAGCCATTAATCGCCAAAAAGGGCGCGCAAAAAGAACATCACTTCGCCCACGCTGGCAACACCTGCGCCACCTCCAAAGACGCCATTCAATCAGCCCAACTCCCTACTTTCGACACCTTCGAATTACTGACCAAAGCAGAGCAAACCTACCTAGAGCGACGTGGCAAATACAAACACAAAGACATATTCTATTTCAGCTCACTCAATGCCACTGTCGAAATGCTCGACAGGCTAGGCATTTTGGAGGTGGAATATCACGAAGATAACGCTTATACAGAGAGAGTAGAGCGCGTCAACGCAAGCCTAAAAGCGCTTAACCGAAGCTTCATCGTGAATGGAAAACCAAGCCAAGCTCTGACAGACATTTTCAACGCGATCATGCCCATGACAGGGCACGATTTAACAAAAGAATGGCAAGAGCTGAGAAGTGCTAAAGCCACATCCATCAGTCGTAAATACCACCAAAACAAGCTCGACAAGCAACGAAGCCTAAGCCAATTCATCAACGCACAAAACTTTTGGTTTGATTGCCATTATAAGAGAACGGCATACACCTCACCTCACGCCCTGCCGCTACTATCTGCGAAGTTTGAGCAGCTTAATGAACAACATCTGTATCTATTCGAGTTCAACGCTGTACAAGACGATCAAACAATCCAATTTTACAAAATAGGCATGACAACAAGAGAACCAGCGCAACGCCTTGCCGAAGTACAGCAAATGCTAAAACCCCACATCAAGATCTAATCAAGCTCTGTGCTAGCAAGCTGCCGGAACGCGGGACGAGTCGAGAGATTGCTACATCGCTTTTATGCAGCAAACCGGCTAAACATCAGCACATTCACTGAATTCTTTGCATTAGATAACGAAGACGTAGGCGTACTCG
>JAAGZR010000365.1 GCA_024206155.1 Aliivibrio sp. | reverse complement strand
GCAGATAAACGAAAAAAAGTAGCGGGTCAATCAAAAACTAAGAGAGTACTGACCAAAGAGCAACAACTTGAACGTGAAAATAAACAGCTTAAGGAGGAGCTGTATATCCTAAAAAAGTGGCAACGGTTTCTTGCCGAGGAACATCAAGCCGATATCGATTCATCGAAACACTCAGAGCTGACATCAAAGTCACAAGATTATTGACGTTTTTTGATGTATCTAAAAGTGGTTATTACGATTGGCGTGAACGTCAACCAAGTATTAGAGCGATAGAAGATGCTGAGCTTAAAGTTAAAATTCAGCAAATATTCACTGAAAATAAAGGACGTTATGGCAGTCCCCGAATATTTAAGGCATTACAAAAGCAAGGTTACAAGATAGGTAAGAAGCGTGTTGAACGCTTATATCGTGCATTGGGCTTAGTTGCCAGAGTAATGCGCGTGACAACACGCTCAGCGTTCTATAAACGCTTCCTTACTACGGGTAAAAACTTACGCCCTGATGGCGAAGTTCCCTTGGCTAAAGATAAAGTTTGGGTTGCTGATGTCACCTATTTGAAAGTGAAAGGTGTATGGCGTTATTTGTCGGTCATTATGGATTTATATTCACGGCGTATTATTAGTTGGAGTTTGGATAAAAGTAGGACAATGGAAGTGACCAAACGCACGTTACAAAATGCAATAAAGAAACGTAAACCGTCTGGTGACTTAATGCTCCATACTGATAGAGGTGTTGAGTATCGGGGACATGTTTACCAAAAAGTATTGAAACACCATGGGATAATTCATAGCTTAAGTCGAGCAGGGAAATGTACTGATAATGCGCATATGGAGTCATTTTTCCATTCAATGAAGGTAGAAGTTATTCGCGGTGATAGGTTTAAAAATGATAAAGAGCTACGTGGAACACTTGGCAGTTACATTAACAAATACTACAATGTTTCGAGGATGCATTCAGGAATAAACTATTGTTCTCCCGTAGAATATGAAGCCCTGGCAGCGTAAAATAAAATGTGTCCGTTTTATCGGGGGAAGATCACGCAAAACGCTTGGCTTGCGCTCCTTCGTCGCTAATTTTAGCCAAGCATTTATGCGCCCGTTAGCAAGGCGTTATGTAGCAATATGAAATTTCTAGCATTTGTATTT
>JAAGZR010000364.1 GCA_024206155.1 Aliivibrio sp. | reverse complement strand
GAGAGAAAAAGTAAGGCCAGTGCCTGTAATGTACGACAAAAACATCGGTATCTGATTGACAGACCAGTAGGAGCAATACCTATACCGATGACTAACTTTTAAATTAATTATTATGCAATACACAAGAAAAATGTTCAACAACGAATTTGACAAAGAAGAAATCAGCCACATGACTCCAGAGTCAATCAAGGCGTTTATCGAACTAAAGAAGATGGGCTGTCCAGTAGATATCTGGTATCAGAACAAGAGAGGATACGAAGATTACAGAGGGTACTTCTGGATAAAAGCAGAGGAGCACGATGCAGAGCTGTGGGTAGATTACTACGATGCTGAAATGTACTGGGGTAGTGAGAAGCTACAGAAAACACTGGAGAAGCATGGGCTGTACTTCGAGTGGCAGAACTCAGCAGTGGGTTGTGTCTATGATGCTTAGATTAACTGATGAGACCTGATAGGTCGAAACGCCGAGAGGCGTCTTAATCTTAAAAAATATTATTATGCAATTCAACAAATTATCGTTGTATCACTACAACCAAGACCAAGTAACAGAAATCAAGTTTGACCAGTACGGAAGACCATACGTCCAGGAGTACACAGAGTATGACTCCCAGGGTAACATCTTGAAAGTCGGTGGCAAGTTTATGCTATCAATGAAGACAGGTTACGAATTCACCATTGAAAACTAAGAGCTATGAAGTATTATCAATGCATGTTCACTGCTGTAGGTGGTGCATATTCTATGAATATGTATGACCTGCCAACAGATGATGAAGTCGAAATTAAAGAAATCCTTGAAGACCAGGGATATGAAGTGTTAGAAGTTTACTCAATAAAACCACAGATTAACTGATGAGGATTTAGTATCCGAAACGGCCACAGGCCGTCTTAATCAGGCGAAAGCCACAAAAACTATTATTATGAAAACTATTATCAACGAATTCAAAAACTCTCAATCTGTATCTGACAAAATCGGCTTTGCTCTATCTGGAGTGCTGTTCGGTTTGTTCTGTGTTACACTACCTGTACTGGTCGCTGACCTTATCATTAATGGTGCACCGAGTAGCTTCGGATTATTAGGTTAACTGATGAGTCCTGAAAGGACGAAAGGCCAGGTGTTTCCTGGTCTCTTAATCTTAAAATTTTACAAAATGCAAACTAAAATTGAATTGAAAAGTGGTTTTTCTACTGGATATCTTCCAGAGGGAGTAACCTACAAGAACTACACGATGTTGGTAGCAATTGCCAACTACTCAGAGAATGGCTCCTGTGTGAGCACTGCAACTGGTCTTCTGGACGAAGACAATGACCTGGCAAAGAAACGAGGGCTTCTGGCTATGACTGGTGGGTTTATGTCAGCTGTGGCACGTGGTGACTTTGCGACTGCATGGAACAGAGCAGATTACAAGAACAGGAAAGCACTACTCAAGGGCCTGGAAAACTTAGAGATAGAGTTATGAACAGGTATAGCAATTGTTGTGGAGCACCACCATCGTGGTTGAGTGACTCCCTGTGTAGTGACTGCCAGGAGCATGCAGAATTCTATACACAGACGGAAGACCAGGAAGATTAACTGATGAGTCCTCATAGGACGAAACGGCTCGAAAGGGCCGTCTTAATCTTAAAAATTAGAAATTATGAATGAAAAACTTAAAAATGTTACTCTGATGTTCATCACGAACATGGGTAAGCGTTGGTGTCTGACCAGAGATTTCAACAACGAAGACCACCTAAAGAATTTTATTAATCGTATCGAAAGAACAAAAAACTACACTTTCGATGAAATATTTATGTAATCATGAGACAGATAGACTACGAAAAACTAATTGAGAGCAGTTACTGGGACAACACCTGGGACGATAACCTAGACCAGTTACCACCTGTAGCTTTGGGGTTACTGATGTACAAGCTAATCGAGAGAAACGTACAACATGATGCTGGACAAAGGCACAAGATGTACGATGTACTCGAGAGGTTAGAAAGACACCAGAAAAACACCAAACCTACCTGGCGATTAAATTATGACCACCAAGATGACTACAGAGATGAAGTCGTGAAGTCAAGCAACAGGTTAACTGATGAGGTCTGATAGACCGAAACTGCCGAAAGGCAGTCTTAATCTTAAAATTTATTAAATCATGAAAAATTTAACAGCAGTACAAACGTACTTCAATTTCAAGTTAACAGATGACTACAGAAATCCAGACTTTGTAATCTACAGCCAGACAACAGCTGACGGCTACGATGTTTTTATTGCGAAGCGAACAGATGAAGCGTTAATCATTGAAGAGCATGTGTTCTACTATGACAGCGACCTGGAAGAAGTTCTGTTTACTTTTATCTATGAGAAAGATGTCGATGAAATGGTGGAAATTTACGTTGATGACCTGGAAAGTTCATTTATTGAGTACGCTATTGATGAGCTACACGATGAAATGTACAAAGACCAGGACGAAGAGGAATAGGTTAACTGACGAGTCCTTACAGGACGAAACTACCTTTCGAGGTAGTCTTAATCTTAAAAATTATTATTATGGGAAGTTTTAGTTGGGTTACACAAGATACCAATGAGAGTATCGCTGTGACCAGTCCGAAAAAAGTCTACATGTTAGACAACAAAGGCAACAAATGGGAAGAAGACAGATACCAGGGGTACGGATTATTCGGTGGTAAAGATTTCTACCAGTTGGTTGCAGAAATGAACGCAGAGTTTTATCCAGATGTGAAAGACAGATTGACAGGTGAT
>JAAGZR010000363.1 GCA_024206155.1 Aliivibrio sp. | reverse complement strand
ATATTGTAGATAGAAACATACAGCGTAATCGTTGCTGAAATGTAGCTTGTTTCACCGCCACGGATGATTGATTGTGTTGTTAATAGAATCGCACCTGTAGAGAACAGAATGAACATGCCACTCATTGCAAGGTGTAATAAAGGCATTTGTAGGAAGATATTTGCTACCATACCAATTAGAAGAACAACAAAACCAGCCATTAACACGCCATTAAGGAATGATAAATCACGCTTAGTTGTTAATGCGTAAGCCGATGCAGCCATGAAAGAAAGGGCTGTACCGCCAAGTGCAGTTAAGATCACATCACCCATACCTGCACCAATATACATGTTCAGGATAGGACCGATCGTGTAGCCTAGGAAGCCTGTAAATAAGAAGGTAAATACAAGACCCATGCTGTTGTTACGGTTCTTTTCTGTTAAGAACAATAGACCGTAGAAACCAACAAGCATAATGATAATACCTGGGCGAGGTAAGTTTAGTGCCATTGATACACCAGCAACGAGTGCTGACCATAACAGTGTCATTGATAGTAAAAAGTAAGTATTACGTAATACTTTATTTGTTTGTAGAGCCGACTCTTGAGTATGAGTTTGACCGAAGATTTGATTATTCATCGTATTCCCCTTGGAATGGACAGACATAAATATATAGACAGTTATGGCGCTAATAGTTCAAAAAATCAAGTTTGTTCTCTTTTTTGAACTGAATTAATTGAGCTGAAAACCATTTTACACCAGTGTATTAACTTAGCTTGCGTACTTTGTAAGCATCTGTAACAATTTTGTTCTCACTTAGGTCGCTGTTATAAGCACTTTAGTGGTCTTATGTTGTTGAAGTTAAGAAGTTTGTGAATAAATACCTTCTTTGATGAAAGCAAGGTATAGTGCCCTTAGAGAATAAAAATTAAGGATAAGAGCAGTAATGAGATATTTTCCCATTTTTATGGACATTCAAAAGCGACCAGTATTAGTCATTGGTGGTGGGGAAGTGGCGTGTCGAAAGATAGATATGCTATTGCAAGCAGATGCAGATATTACCGTGGTAGCCCCTTCGATTAAATCTTACTTAATGAATTACGTTGAAGAGAATAAGATTCACTATATAAAAGGTTTTTATCATAGTGATTTACTTGCTAAACAATCATATGTTCAAGTGTGGGCAACGACTGATAATTCAGAGTTGAATCATCAAGTCTATCGAGATGCTCATCATGCGCGTATTTTAGTTAATGTTGTCGATGATACACCGCATTGCGATTTCATTACGCCATCAATGGTAAATCGCGGACGTGTTCAAGTTGCAATATCTAGTGGTGGTTCGTCACCAGTCTTAATAAGAATGATACGTGAGCAAATGGAAACTCAATTGTCCTCTAAGATTGCAATGTTAGCTGATTTTGGTGCTGATAAGAGAAATGTGGTTAAGCAACATTTTATGACGGTTGACGAGCGTCGTAAGTTTTGGGAAACATTTTTACGATCTCCTGAAGTCGAAAAGTTAACAACACGAAATGAATTAGAGCAGTTATTTTCGCAGTACTTATCATCTAATGTCGAAACAAAGGCTGAACGAAATTGGATCGAATATCATCAAGAGACAGAGATGTTAACGTTAAAATCGTTACGCTTAATGCAGCAAGCAGAATGGGTGATTTGTTTTAATGATTGTCCTTCAGAGTTTGTGGAATTATGTCGCCGTGATGCAGAGCGTCTTTATGTCGATACAGAGCAAGAGATTGCAGAGTACTTACAGCAAGCTGAAATAGAAAATATACGAGTCACGATCTTATTAAAAAAAGGGCATTTACTACGAAATGCAATGTTACAAGCTTACTTATCAAGTGACATTTATGTGCCAACGCTTTAAGGAGGAGTAAATGCAATACTTGATGATAAAAGACGCAATAGAAGAGCAAATAGAAAGTGGAATGCTAAAAGCAGGGCATAAGTTGCCATCAGAGAGAATCCTTGCAGAATCTTTCTCAACCACTCGTATCACCCTGCGTGAGGCGCTCAATCATTTAGCTCTATCAGGAAAAGTATATAAAGAAGAGCGTCGTGGTTGGTTTGTTTCTACAGATACATTGAGCTTTAATCCTGTAACTGATACTGACTTTGCTAAGGTATGCCAAAGACAAAAATGGCATTACGCTGTAAGCAGCATAAGTGCACAAAGGCTATTAGCACCGAAAGAGATTGCAGAAACGTTACAACTGCCGGCATTTTCGTACGTAATAATGCAAACTAAATTGTGGACAATTGAAGGAAGAAAGGCCGTAGTTCAATATCAGTATGTACCTGAAAAACAGTTTCCAAACATAGCAATGATAGACGAAGATGCGAATCTTACTGAGTATTTAAAAGTGCATTATTCGTGCGAAAGCCAAAAGAATAGAGTGAAAGTCGACGTTGTACCAGCGACTGAATTAGAGTCAAGTACGTTAAATATCAGTAGTGGCAGTATGCTAATGTCTATTACTCAAACCGCAATAAATAACCAAAATATCAGTTATTTATTGCAAGTGCTTCGAGTTTCCCATGATCTAGTCACAATTGAAATAGAGTAATAGTTTATTAATTAAAAAGGTGATATTTGTTTGATTTGATTAATTAGCTCTCCCTCAGTCAGAGGTTCAGAGTTTAGATCAAATTCAGCAGATGCTCCGCCTTTTAACATATAAACCCTAGTTCCGCAGTGGTCATAGTGGTACCACTTTCCATCAATACATACATCGGTATAGCACTTAGGGTTTCTTAATAAAGTCATAATATCGCTCCCTGATACATTTATTTAACAAAGTTAAAGTATCGTGCAATCAACGACAGTTGTTTGATTTAAATCAAAGTGCTGTGATTTTATACTCAATATGCGACTAAAGTATTATCTTAAAAATTTTGGAGCCTGGGCTCCAGCAACAGGGCGGTTAACTGAAATTGTTCTTCCTTTTTTAAGGCCTTTCTCGTAGTCTGCAGTAATATTCGCCATTGCTTCTTTTAATTGTTGCTTAAAGGTTTCACGGTCAATATTTTTAAATTCTTTATCGATGTAATCATTGATCTTGTTTGCTGATTCGTCATCGGGTGCAATTACGGGTAATTTTTCAAGAGCGCCTTCAATCCAACCAGCTAAAAATGAATTCACTCGTTTAGTGACTTCGAGTTGTCCTTTACCAGAGCCTGCAAAACTATTTTTAAACTGACCGGTTTGTTCATTCATTTCACGGTAAACAATATCGAAGGCGAAAGCCGCAAAAATAGCACGATCAGCAGAACCAATAAATTCGACTTTTTTTAGTCCTTTATGGTTTAGCAATACCGCTTCAACACCAAATCTTGTATTGATACCACGAATAATTTTTAAAATATTGCTGCCAACGTTACTAGGAAGTAGATGAGTACTTTGGGTTTTCCCCATTTTGATAAATTCAATGTCATCTTTTTCAAGGCCATACTTAAGCATAAGGCGATGCGCCATCTTAATAGCTTGAGCTGCTTCATTCACATTAGCTGAATTACCAAGTTCAAGACATTTAGCGATCTTTTTTAGAGCCTTTTGCTTTGTAGACGACATAGATTTACCTTACTTTTCACGGGGCCGTTATTTTACCTATCTCTTATTTAATTTGGAAGGTAGAAAGATATATTCTAGGGTTGAAGGTGGTGCTCAATGTAGGTAACAATCACACAGAACACCATTACACTTAGTAGTAAATATATTCGATAGAGTAAATTAAATTCCTAGCTCATCAAATAATGAATCATCAAAATCTTGAGAACTATCCTTTTTACTCTCTGATATTTGATTCTGTCCTGATTTATGCTGTTCAAAAAGGTCATCAGGATTAAATTCTTCTTCTTCTTCAAATTCTTCAAGTTGAATAAATTCAGTTTTATCCATTGCCAGCTCAAGATAAAAGATATGATTATTTTCTGTAGTAAAAGTAACGCGACGGGCTTGAGGACGATCTAAATTCGTATCAACTGATAAGATCACTTGCTTGTTTAATGAAAGCATCTTTGGTTGGTTTTGTGAGATCGTCGTTTGCAATGTTTTGCGGATTTGGCCTGTGAAATCACCAACGATTTGGTTCATTAATTCACCAAGAACATCTCCAACTTCATCTGAAGTGTGCAAAATAGCAAGTTCTTCATCTGGCATGCCCATATTACGCATATACTTTGTATACAATTCTAGTGCAGCATCTTTAGTAAAGTTTGTTACTACTAATCCTGAGAAGCCACCGTCAAAGAGAACAAAACACCCAAAGTCTGGTTTTAAACTAGTTTTAGTGATTTTTTGAACCATTGCCGAATAGTTGACTGAACTTTGAGTTGCTTTACTCAGTACGCCTGACATTGAGCGACAAAGTGTTAATAAAATATCATCAGTAGTGATTGTTTTGTTTTTTCTTATTGCAGGTTTCATAACGTTCTCTATAAAAGTGTTACGGCTATATGAATTACACAAAGCAATAAATATGCCACAGAGTTAAACCAGAATCGCATACTGTTACTGGTTTGTGCGGTGTATCTGCCTACTTATTTTTAAATGAGAAACAAGGCTGATAGCCAAAAAGACAAATATTTAGCCGATATAGCATAGGTTAGATGTTTTATCCATTCGAGATGTTGTAAAGTGTGTATAGAACTACATAATGACGCTGAGGATCAGCGATTAAAGGAGCATGGAGCAATGTTACCAGTATTACCATTCCAATCTACTATTGACCCCAAAGTAGTTGGTTATTTAGAAGCATTAAAGAAAACCGATTTTAGTGGTGATATCGAAACAACCTATTCGAGTCGTTTAGCTGTATCAACCGATAACAGTGTTTATCAACAATTGCCACAAGCGGTATTGCTGCCGAGAACCACTAAAGACGTTGAGTGCCTCACTAAATTAGTCAATCAAGACATTTATAAAGGCATCACATTTTCCCCTCGTGGTGGTGGAACAGGCACAAATGGTCAATCATTAACAAAAGGCATTGTGGTAGATTTATCCCGCCATATGAATAACGTTCTTGAGATCAATATTGAACAAGGTTGGGCGAGAGTTCAAACCGGTTTAATTAAAGATCAATTAAATGATGCACTTCGACCTCATGGTTTTTTCTTTTCACCAGATTTATCAACCAGTAATCGTGCAACCATTGGAGGGATGATTAGTACCGATGCATCGGGGCAAGGTTCACTTAAATATGGAAAAACCTCCGATCACGTATTAGGAATTACAGCCGTACTTGCTAATGGCTCGTATTTGAATACAGAGCTCACTTATGATGAACAGCCAGAACCTATACGCTCTGTTTTAGATGTTACTGCTGGGGTTTGTCGCCAAAATCGTCAAAAAATAGAAGAGAAGTTCCCGCCATTGAATCGTTTTTTAACGGGATATGACTTAAAAAACGCATTAAATACAGAAACCGATCAATTCGATATAACGAGAGTGTTATGTGGTGCTGAAGGGTCATTAGCCTTTTTAACCGAAGCTAAAGTCAATATCACGCCTATTCCAAAAGCCAGAACCTTAATCAATGTAAAATATGATACGTTTGATGCAGCATTACGAAATGCCCCATTTATGGTTGAAGCCAATGCGCTTTCTGTAGAAACTATCGATTCAAGAGTACTGAATTTTGCAAAGCAAGATATTGTTTGGCATAGCGTTAGTGATTTAATTGCTGATGTTCCAAACAAAGAAATGCTTGGCTTAAATATGGTGGAGTTTGCAGGAACAGAGCCAGAAGTGGTTGAACGACAAGTTTCGGATCTTATTGCAAAGCTAGATCAACTTATTGAATCAGAAACTGCTGGTATTATTGGTTATCAAATAACGCAAGATGTAGCCAGCATTGGTCGTATTTATACGATGCGAAAAAAAGCCGTGGGATTATTAGGTGCAACGAAAGGGGCAGCAAAGCCTGTTGCTTTTGCTGAAGATACTTGTGTACCACCAGAGAACTTGGCTGATTTTATTCAAGAATTTAGAAAGTTATTAGATTCACATCAGCTCAATTACGGCATGTTTGGTCACGTTGATGCTGGGGTATTGCATGTACGTCCTGCGTTAGATATGTGTGATCCAAAGCAAGAAGCATTAATGCACACTATTTCAGATCAAGTGGTTGCTTTAGTGTCAAAATACGGTGGTTTAATGTGGGGAGAGCACGGTAAAGGCTTTCGTTCAGAATATGGTCCAGAATTTTTTGGTGAAGAGCTATTT
>JAAGZR010000362.1 GCA_024206155.1 Aliivibrio sp. | reverse complement strand
GGGTTACGTCTTTGATTAAAGACGATGAAATTTTAATATTAAATGGAGACGGTTCTGCCGGTGTTGGTTCAACAAACAGATCGGCTGATGCGGAATGGTCTACTAGTTGGACTGATGTTACTTTTGGTAGTTCGTCAGATAACTGGGGTGAAACTTGGACCCCGGCTAAAGTAAATTCAAGTGATTTTGGAGTGTACATAAGATGTAAAGGACCATTTGATCCGGGTGGAGCTGCTAGTTGGGGTGAATATGCATACGTAGACCATGTAGAAATAACGATTCATCATAGTGATGCCGCTAGTGAAGGTAATCCTGCATTCTTATTATTCCTTGAATAGATAAATTAATTACATAATGGTGTATAATTCTACGATCACTTTAATTTAAGGAGAGAAAAATGGCAGAATTTAAAATAGAAATTGCAGATGCAGACGTAAACAGGGTTTTACAGTCTTTGGCGGTAAATTACCGTAGACCAGATCAAGTGCATAACCCAGAATTTGATGCATCGCAACCAATATCTCAAGATAACCCGGAAATGATAGACAACCCAGAAAGCATTGCTCAGTTTGGCAACAGGATGGTAAGAGAGTTTATATCAGGAAATGTTACTGCTTATGAGATTAGATTAGCAAAAGAGCAAGCCACTAACTCTGTAGATACAAACATCACAATTAACGATCCGGCGGTATAATGTTTGTTGGAACTTGTTATAGCGAATTTCCAACCTGTACGTCTGAAGATATGACCAAGACGTTCAACGAGGAGGTTGTACGGTACGACTTATCAATAGATCAGCAATTGATTGAAGATATTCAGATTAAACAAAAACATGAAGATATAGTGTATATTAAGACGGAAGAATTATTTATTACCGATACCAATCAGTAAATTGGAAAAATAAATGCCCAGCGAGATACATCAAAACGATATAGGAACTAGGTTTTTACTTACAGTAAAAGATGGTTCAGATCTTGTTAATATTTCTGGAGCCATTGCTTTACAGGTAGATTTTAGAAAGCCTAGCGATACTATTTCAAATAGGTCTGCTCTACGACTTGATGACGGAAGTTCACTTTCCGGGGTTATGTATTACGACGCAGTTGCTGGAGACTTAGACGAAGTAGGAAAGTATAAATTGCAGGGAAAAGTTTTTTTACCTAGCGGAACATTTTACACAGATATTCACACGTTTAAAGTACACTGTAATTTATAGAGGTAGCAATGAGTTGGCAAGGTCAAATGTGTACTGTGGTTAGACATCTAATAAATGATGCTGATCCCGCTACTTATAAATTTACTGACAATAGAGTAGAAACATCAATATTGGTTGCTGCTCAACTAGTTATAATTGAGGCAGATTTTGCAAATACTTACGATGTAAACGTGGAGGCTTGTTTATTGTCTCCAGACCCAACTGACACCGACACAAAAGACAACGATTTTTTAGCTTTGGTTTGCCTTAAAACAGCCTGCATCATACTAGGCGGTGACATTAGGAGCGAATCTGGTAATGCTATCTCTATTAAGGATGGTCCTTCCGCCATTGATTTGAGAGGTGTTACTCAAACCTTAGCTTTATTATATAAAGACATGTGCGAAAAGTATGAAAACATGTTGTTCGCGTATGAATCTGGTGAGTCTTCGATTAATGGGCAGGCAATCCTTAGTCCATATTCTCCCGGTTCTGACACAATCACACGACACGGCGCAGGTCACAGATCCGGCGGATATTTTAATCATTAGGAGTATACTTTAATGCCTACAATTCAAGATTCTGGAGCAATATTAATTAGCATTTCGTCAGATTTATCTGACAATAATGCTGGCTTAATTAGCGCTGAAGACGTAAGACACAACATGGAAGACACAGTTGCTTCTGTGGGTAAGATAATGTCACTTGCTGACACAGAAAACACTTATTACTTTCAAAATACTGTTAAAGTTTCTGGAGACGACTCTGGTGCTGCAAAAATGTTCATCACAGAGGGGGGAGTTCAATTCCCAAATACCCCTGTAGATTATCCTCTACTAACAAATAACATCCAAGTAGAGCCTTATCCG
>JAAGZR010000038.1 GCA_024206155.1 Aliivibrio sp. | reverse complement strand
CCTGATGAGACTTGGGAAGAGAAAGCTAAAGACCCACGTATTATTCGTCATTTAACTAAGGTTATGACCATTCCTGCCAATGCCTTGATGATAAATATGGCAAGCCTTAGATACGGGTCATTTGGCCAAATGGTAGCAAATTGGCCTAGCGATGACATTACCGGGTTATGGAGATATCTTAAAAAACACGGAAAACGCTTAGGCGGTAATACTGGTGCTTATGCACTGCGCCAAATGGGTGTCGATACCTTTATTTTATCTTCCGATGTTGAGTGGTATTTGCGTCATTGCGATATTATTGATAGTGGCCGAGATACAAAACGAGCACTTCAAGCGGCAACTCAGGCATTTAACCACTGGAAAACAGAATCAGGACGATCTTTGTCTGAAATTAGCCAAATAATTGCTTATAGCTGCGGGGATAATCGCGTCTAATAAACATCCCATTGATTATTCGTTGATAAACGAATATTTGAGTAATATCTCATACTGAAAAATAAATACGAAAAATGCGCTTAGCGACTGATTTCCAGGATTGATAATTTAAATAATACTAGGTAAGGTCGCAAATAATTAAAAAACATAAGTTGTCATAAGATGAAAATAAAACACATACTTTACTCTTTATGCCTAGTCGGTGTGCTAGGTATGATCTTGACCCTTGGGTATGCTTATAAGATCAACCAAGATTCAAACCAACTCAATCTGGCTCGCCTCGACCTTGCAGACTTAGAGATTAATTTACTTAACATGCGTCGAAATGAAAAAGATTTCATGGCAAGAATGGATTTAAAATACCTTACTAAATTTGATAAAAACGCCAATAAATTCATGGATAAAAGCCAAGAAATTTCTCAAATATTTGATAATTTTAATATTAAAATTGAGCGTAATGATCTAATAAAAAAAGAATTAGAAGAGTATCAAGCTACTTTTCAACAATTAGTAAGCGCCTACCAAGTATTAGGGTTAACTCAGCAAGATGGATTGCTTGCGAATTATCATAAAAATCGAAAAATATTATTCTCGCAAGCGTTTCGTCAACAAAACATCAGTTTATTAAAGGGGATTCTACACTTTGATGAAAGTGTTGCTAACGGTAGCCTTATTATTTTAAATAATTATACTGGAGAGCTATTTTCATTAGCTTCTAATGCTAACGCTATTATCCAACAAAAAATCAAATTAGGCTTAAAATACGATCAAGGATTAAAAGGCGAAACACGCATAGAGTCTTCTGAAGTTGAAAATAATTTCTCTCTGTTAGCTCAAGAGCTAAACAAGAAAGTGGATGAACATATTGCCTATTTAAATTGGCAAAAATACCTTGTGTCAGGCGTTTTAATCATCATATTAATTGCTCTTTCTATTTATCTCTCTTTGATGATTGTCCGACGTATTTCAAACCAAGCTAATGTCATTAAAGAAATTACTGATACTAATAATATTTCATTACGAGCTCAAAATATGGGTAATGATGAGATCAGCCTCATAGGGTTAAGTTTTAATCAATTACTGGATAAGATCCACTCTCTGGTTAGTGATACACAACTAAAATCAGTTCACTTAGCAAGCAGCGCGTCTGCAATGAGAACTCAATTGGAAGCAGTGCTACGCGATTTTGACCAGCAATCACAACATACAATAATGATGGCAACGGCAGTCAATGAAATGAGCCTAACCGTCGCTGAAATTGCAAACAATACTGAAGCAGCAGCAAGCAACGCTACCCAATCACATCAGCATGCGACAGAGGGCCAAGAGACCTTACATGCCGCATCTCAAGAGATCACTCAGTTATCAAGTACTCTGATCTTAAGCCAAACAGACATTTCGCATTTGAGTACCTTAGTTGGGCAAGTAGGTAGTGTGGTTGAGATGATTCAAAGCATTGCAGAGCAAACCAATCTTCTAGCCCTTAATGCGGCAATTGAAGCTGCTCGTGCTGGTGGACAAGGTCGTGGGTTTGCAGTCGTTGCTGATGAAGTTCGTTCTTTAGCAACAAGAACACAATCATCGACGGAAGAGATACGAGCGATCATTGAATCCATTCAAACTCAAACCGATAAAGTGGTTACTAATATTGAGAAGTGCAGCGAGCAAGGTGAAAGCTCTGTCGAGAAAGCTCGCAGTGCAGAAGCGATATTAAATAAGATCATCATTGATATGTCGACCATTTCTGACTCATCAATTCAAATCGCCTCAGCCATTGAAGAGCAAAACACAACAACCAACGAAGTAAGTCAAACTATCACTGAACTTAATGACTTAACTGACAGTAACATTCACTCAGCACAAGCTTGTTTAACTGAACTGCAACAGGTAACAGAGCAAGCTGAGGAGATGAAAAAACAAGTGTCACAATTTAAGACCAGCTAAACATTAATTTTAAATGAAAAAAGACAGCCATATAATAATATCGCTGTCTTTGTTTTATTCTTTCTTATTAAATTCGAGTAATATGCCAACAGCCAATACAACTATCACTATTGTCACGGCATAACTCATCCATATAACAAACTCTGCTAGTGGGCTTAAATCATCCAAGATATTTATCACTCCTCCTTGAGTAATATCTTTTTCAGAACTCTATTCTACTCTTACTTATTACATTAAAAATGTGACATTAACCAAAAACACAACTAAATACTGAGTATTAATAGCCCGTTTTTTTAAGTTCTTGCTATTGTTACTTCTGATGATTACATAAAAACACAAGTTAACTCTAAATGAGCCTCATGAACTCAAATTTTGATTTGCTAAACTAAAATTTAATTCCATAATTAAATACAGTATAAAAAAACAGCAAATGAGAAGATGATGGATAAACCGATTTGCCCATGCTGTCGCCAGCAAAAAGAATGGTTTTATAGTGAAACAAGTGGCATTTGGTACTGTATTTGTGGCCATGTTATTTTTATAGCTTAACTCCTATAATTTATAAATAAACACTAAAAATCAATATTATCAGACTATCAATACATCTTGACCTCTCACTTTTAGGAGTGTGAATGAAATGGATTTCACTGTCTGGTTTACTTTTATTTTCGTTACAACAATAGCTCAGCATCGATAGGTTGGAAATTTAGAATGGATGACGAGATATAAATATACGATCTATCCATTCATTTTTAGCCTATCGCGGGGGTGGTGACAAACTATAAACAAGACACATTAATAAAGGCACTGAATATGCCTAGTCCTTTCTCATTTATTGTTATTATTAACGATAAGTTATTTGGTTTTCTTAGAAAAAATCATTTTATAGATAGATTGGAGAAAGATGGCAAAGCTATAACTCACATCTGCTTTACCATACTCATCAACCGCATAAATGAAATTTGATTTGAATTTTTCGACAGCGTCTTCAGGAGTATCTGCATAGATAACATCATCCTCGACTTCAAAACCTTGATCTAAAATCGCGGATTTCTCTTGTAAGAACGAACTTGATGCCATATCAAGAAAGGTGTATTGCTTGCGATTGCTATTGGGAATGCAAAAGAATTGATATTTAGCCATAGCTAGTTTCCTCTATTAAATAAAACGTTTCAAAAATGATTTAAAATTGGATGTGATATTTTATTATTTAGAGTTAACAATTTTTATATAAAGCTAATTAATGAGTGTATTTACTTACAGTAAAAAGTCAATCAATAAATTAGTAAAAATAGATATAAATCTCACTATACTTAGTTTATGTATACATCAAATACCTCTATTAAATTTTATTAACAAATAACATTATTAATAAATTTAACAGAGGTATAAGTACTTTTTTATTACAATCTAATATTTAAATAAGTTCACCTGGTTATTTAGCTGTGTTGTTATCTCACGTAATTCTTCTGATAATTGTTGAGAATTTTTCGCTTCAGTTGACATTTGATCAGACACGTCACTTGCCGACTGAATATTTTGACTCACTTCATCAGTCACCGCTCTTTGTTCTGCTGCTGCATTTGAGATCTGCATTGCCATGTCAGATATCTGCTGAATAGAGAATGAAATCTCTTCTAATACGGTGGTTGCATTATTCGCATCCTCAACACTTGATTGAGCAAATTTCTTACTCTCATCCATGCTGTGTACTGCACTCTTAGTATTGCGTTGCAGTGTTTCAATCATCTGACGGATCTCATCCGTTGAGCTGTGTGTACGCTGTGATAGAACCCGAACCTCATCAGCAACAACTGCAAAACCACGACCTTGCTCACCAGCACGAGCAGCCTCTATCGCCGCATTTAATGCCAATAGGTTTGTTTGCTCAGCAATATCACGAATCGTTGAAAGTATCGTGTTAATTTGCTGCGCATTACTTTCAAGCTCTTGAATTATCCCTGACGCATTATCAACTTGGTTAGCTAGGTTTGTAATTGATTCTTGGTTACGAATAATAACTTGCTTGCCTTGCTCACAACTTTGAGTTGAGCTAATTGCTGATTCTGCCGTTAGCTGCGCATTGTTAGCAACCTCTTGAGCCGTCGCTGACATTTCATGTACCGCCGCTGCGATTTGAGTAATTTCATTTACTTGAATCGCCAGGCTGTCATTAGTTTTAGATGCCACCTGCGTACTGACTTTTGATTGAGAATTTAACTCTGAGGATGAAGTCGCTATGTCTTCAATAATAGTATGTAACTTTTCAATGAACGCATTTACATGGATTGCTAAATGCCCTATTTCATCTTTTGAATCTACTGTAATACGTTGAGTTAAATCCCCTTCGCCTTTAGAAAGGTCTTCCATCGTTTTACTTAATACATTCAATGGCGCCAATGCTTTTTTAATCAAAAACATGGCTAAAGCAGCAATAATCACTAACTGTAAAACAACCATAAGCGCAGAATCACGGATCACACTACGAACCGAGGCAAACGCTAGATCTTTATCAACAACAGCGATGAAATACCACCCTGTTTTGGATATTTCAGCAACCGTTACAAATGCATCTTTACCATTAACGCTAGTTTCACTCTGGCTGTTATTTTTCGATAATTGCTTCACTTTATTTAAAGAAAAATCTGAACCTAATACTGAAACAGATTTTTGAATCATATTGCGATCTTCATGTGCAACAAAATTGCCTTGTTCATCAATTAAATAAGCTGAAACACCCTCTTGATTTATCGATAAAATATCATCCACAATAGTTTGAATACTAATATCAGCGCCAATAACACCTTCATATCCGCCAGTATTAAAAGCATCGGCAATACTCACGACAAGTTGCCCTGTTCCCATATCAATATAAGGGTTTGTAACTACAGGCTTGGCGGAATTTTTTGCTTCTTTATACCAATCGCGTACTCTTGGATCATACCCCTCTGGTGGCGCATTATTTGGGTCACTAACAAAAAACTCACCTGTCGATAAACCGGCATAAGTGGTAGAAAACTTACCAGAATGCTGAGATTGTAAAAAATAACTTACTGGCTGTGCTGAATAATTAAAGGCTTGTTCTGCTGCTTGTAGAATTTGTATTTTACCCTCTATCCATTTTTCAATGCCTAGCACATTCGATTTAGTGATTGTCGCAGATAACTGGTTAACCGAACGGTAGGTTTCTTGCATTAACTGCCTACCCATCATGTAAGTTTGTATTGAAGCCATAATTAATATTATGGCTATAAACATAATTGTTAGCTTATTTTTTATTGAAAGATTCTTGTACATAATTTTGCCTAATCACTATTAATTCCATTTAAACTCAAAATCACAACGATGTCGTTGCTTCATTTTGGACTACACCAAATAAAATCTAAATTATTTATACAAGCAATAATCCAATAACGCATTCTCATCATTTATATATTGTGAACTATCTCAATGATGTAATGGTTAAACTTGAACGAACAACGCACTCAACTTGTTATACCTGAGTAAATACGCACACCAGAATTTATTCTATGGCGTACAGAATTAAATAAAATTACGAACCCTATTTAATTATTACTGCTAGAATTATCGATAAAAATAGTAATTGTGGTTGTGCTCTAATTTATTGAAATTAATAATGCAATTTCCCTCTTATCCGAGAATATAGTCACATATTTTCTTTTATTACAGACATACACTCCTTGCCATTCTCACTTTATTAATACGGCATCAGAAGGATTTTTTATGTCGCAAATTTCTCTCAATGGCGATTGGACACTAACTTCACCTACGCGCCCAACAATTTGCATTCCGATGGTTATTCCTGGTGATAATTATCAAGCGCTTTATCGTGCTAACCTTATCCCTCACCCTTATCAAGAAACAAACGAGCAAGATGTGCAGTGGGTTAATCAATGTGATTGGCACTTATCTCGCACCTTTTCTTTATCTCAATCTAACCTAAACGCCTCTTCGTTACTTTTGAATTTAAGTCGTTTAGATACTCTTGCTGATGTTTTCATTAACGGTGAGCTCATATTACGCAGTTCTAATATGTTTCAACTACATCGCATTGATATCACTCCATTTGCTGTTT
>JAAGZR010000037.1 GCA_024206155.1 Aliivibrio sp. | reverse complement strand
CTTATCTCTGGCTTTGTTGCAAAAGACGAACAATGCCCCTGTATAAGCATCATATTCAAGCTCATCTTCGACAATGCCAACCAAACCATTTATCGATTTACGAAAATCGACAACATCTCGGTGTAAAAAGACTTCAGGTGGCGTAACAAACATCTTCATCAAGCTAGCTCTCGCATTACTTGACCAATATATGTAGCAGAAATATGTGAAGGAAAAGATAACGTTGCTGACCCTAAAGACAGCTCGATAGGTTGGTGGGGGGCTATCAACTCAACTTGCTGGGTAACTTTAGCGCAAATAAAGTTGCTTGGGGTGCTCTCTAATTTTTTACGAACGGCATAAAAACTAGAAGTTGATAATTGATGTTCACGACAGTAATCAATGATGGTTAAGCCACTAGCTTGTTGCTTCTCAATAATAACTTTCCATTGTTCTTGGTTTCGAAATATTCTCATAAGTTACTCCAAATAATTGTTTGAAGTAACTTAACTTGCTTAGAGTTTATTGTTTAGACGCAATTCCCCATACGTTTACCT
>JAAGZR010000361.1 GCA_024206155.1 Aliivibrio sp. | reverse complement strand
CGCCTTGGGGCACCTATTTAACTTGTGAAGAAAACTTTAATTCATTCTTTGGTTCAGAGAAAGCAGTAGAATTAACCCCAGATGACAAACGATACGGTGTAAAAGCCAAACAAAGTAAATATCAATGGCACAATTTTGATGATCGCTTTGATGTTGCTAAAAATCCGAATGAACCAAATCGTTTTGGCTGGGTGGTTGAAGTTGATCCGAATGATCCAACCTCAACCCCATTAAAACGAACGGCATTAGGTCGATTCAAACATGAGAATGCAGCATTAGTCGTAAACGATGATGGCCATGTCGTGGTGTATCTTGGTGATGATGAGCGTGGCGAGCATCTTTATAAGTTCGTATCAAAACACAAATACCAGGAAGGTAATAACGTTGCCAACCGTAATCTTCTTGAGGAAGGTACTCTGTATGTTGCTAAATTTGCAATGAAAGACGATAAGTTAGAAGGTGATGGTCAGTGGCTAGAGCTCACTTATGGTAAAAATGGATTAACTAAAGAGAATGGGTTTAATAGCCAAGCTGAAGTTATGATTTTTGCTCGTCGTGCAGCAACGCAAGTGGGTGCAACCACAATGGACAGGCCTGAATGGGTTGCCATTCATCCTGATAAAAAGCACGTATTTTGTACACTAACCAATAATAAATATCGTGGGGTTAAAGAAGGGCAAGATGTCGATGGCGTTAACCCACGAGCTGAAAACCATTACGGTCAAATCGTGCGTTGGGAGCCTACAAATGGCGATCATGTGAGTGATACATTCCAATGGGATTTGTACCTAATAGCAGGGAATCCAACGGTTCATAAAGGCAATTTGTACGCTGGTAGTGACAACATCAATAAAGACAATATGTTTAATAGCCCTGATGGTATTGGTTTTGATAAAGCAGGACGCCTATGGATTCAAACCGATGGCAATTACTCAAACAAAGGGGACTTTGCAGGGCAAGGTAATAATCAAATGTTATGTGGTGATCCTAAGACTGGAGAAGTACGTCGTTTCTTAACTGGGCCGATTGGCTGTGAAATTACCGGACTTACTTTTTCTGAAGATCAAAAAACCATGTTTGTTGGTGTGCAGCATCCATCGGGGCATTTTCCACAAGGGGGGAATAACAAACCTCGCTCAACCATTGTTATGGTAACTAAAGATAACGGTGGTGTGATAGGCAGTTAGGAACGCTATATTTAGATACAAAAAAAGTGGCTTCATTACGAGGCCACTTTGAGTGAGAGTATTAACATTTAGAATAATCTAAGTCTAATTTTGTTCTTTTACAGTCCAATAGAGCACAACTTCTTTCTTACCCCATTGCCTTGCTAAATATCGAGATAATATATGCTTTAATTGAAGTTTAACTTACATCATTACTAAGCTGGCCGTTCCTAAGAAAGCAAAGAAACCGACCACATCGGTCACGGTAGTTAAAATAACTGAGCCAGCAAGTGCAGGATCTAATTTAAATTTATCTAGCGTGATAGGGATCAGTACCCCAAATAAGGCTGCTGTGATTATATTTACAATAATCGCAAGTGAAATTGTGGCACCTAACGCGAACGATTGGAACCAAGCTCCAGCAATACCGCCGATGATTAATGACCATAACAAACCATTGATTGAACCAATCCCTAATTCATTTTTTAATAATGCAAAGCGGTTACCAGGGGTGATTTGATTGAGAGCCATCGCACGAACCATTAAGGTTAATGTTTGGCTACCAGCAATACCACCCATAGAGGCCACAATTGGCATTAATACTGCCAGTGCAACTACTTGTGTGATTACATCTTCAAATAAGCCAATCGTTACAGAGGCTAATATGGCGGTTAGTAAGTTAATGCCAAGCCACACGCCACGTTTTTTCGAACTCTTAATGATAGGAGAGAAAAGGTCATCACCTTCATCCATACCAGTACCGGCCATTAATCGAGTTTCGTAAATTTCACGTTGAGTATTAATCGCAAACTGCCAATCTAATTGACCAATTAGAATATTTTCGTCATCAACGATCGCAACGCTAGGAACGGCAGAATGCTCAATTGCTTCAATACTTTCATTTAAAGGCTGGTGTACATTTAAAACTAAGCAATCTTCTAGCTTTAACGTATTAATCTTAACTGAATCATCAGCGGTCAAAATATCAGTGTATTGCACAATACCGTGAAACTTATGCGCTCGGTTAATTAAGTGCATGTATTGATGCGATTGAAATAAATTGGTTTTTAAGAGTTTTTTAGCTCGCCCAACACTGACATTAAAAGGTAATGTTGCAATTTTACGGTCAGCCCAGTGGCCTACTTCATCATCTTCGTATAGTTTTGCGTCATCATATAAATCTAACTCATCACGGCTGATAAGTTGTAAGGCGAGACTGAATATTTCATCAGGCAGAGATTCTGCCCATTCAATTAACGATAAGTTATCCAGTTTAGCTAAGGTGAAGTTTAATTCTGCCTCTGATAGTTCTTCTAGAATTGCCACACGAGCATCAGCACGCATTTCAGTTAATACTTCAATGTGCATTTCTAATGGCAAGTGTCGCCATAGTTGCACACGATCATCAACTGGGAAAGACTCTAAAATACGCGCAATAGAACCGGTATCTAACCCATTTTCTACAAATTCACCCAGTAAGCTTATTTGTTGCTGTTGGTCGTCGGCATTGAATAGCGTTTCGAGTTGGAATGATAAATCTTGATGTTCGTTCAATGTCGTACTCCATAGATGGAAGCCGGATTTCAAAAGGATATATGATTATAGTAATTAGATTTATTTTATTAAACCCTTTAATACAATGATTTACCTGAATGGCTGATAAAATTAAGGACTCCTTAGAGCCCCTAACTGTGTTGTTGTATTTTATAGCGAGAAATTAGACGCTTTTCGTTACCATATTAGGATTAATTGCCGTGATTTGTTCAATAAGATCGGCTTTGTCGCTTTTTTCTTGCCAAACTAAATATAGGGCTTGCTCCATAATTGGTGCGTTTTCAACCACATAAAGCTCACCATTTTCAACACTTTGATTAATCACAGGTGCAGGTAAATAGCCAACGCTTGGGTGGGCTATTAAATAATCTAGTGCCATTCTTGATGAATGAGTGTGCAGAATAGGTGTTTTTTGCAATTCATTTATTTTACTGTGTTGAATAGAAAAACGTGCTCCCCAATCTAAATAAACCAAAGGAAGAGGCTGAATACTGCTAATAGTACAATCGATTTGATTGGAGACTAATTGCAATTGATAATCACGAATTTTATATACACGGATACCATCAATTTTTGGTGGTTCACTGGTAATAAAAAGATCGACACTTTTATCAAGTAATGATTTAGCAAGTTCTTGTCGAGGTATGGATTCTAATCGAAGAGCCAATCCTTGAACTGCATCGTAAATACCGTTTATCCAATCAGAAATGCCATCAAATTCCCAAATGAGCGCACTTGCTCCAATAGTTATCTGAGAGTTGTATTCTTCGGTTAATGCAACATCTTGCTTTGCTCGGCCCCATGTTTGTAAAATAGCTTCAGCATAAGGAAGAAGGCGCTCACCCGCCGCCGTTAATTGAACATTATGGCGCTGACGAGTAAATAATGGGTTCCCTAGCTGTGATTCTAACTGACGCACACGGAAGCTCACGGCAGATTGTGTAAGAAATAAATGCTCTGCAGCACGTCCAAAATGACGCGTTTTTGTGACTTCTAAGAAGGTTTTAAGCAGATCAGTATCCAATGTTTTCATCTCTTTGATGGTGGTATTGGTCACAATAAAATATTTTAATTGAAAGCGCTAATATTTTTTGTTTTACAAGAGCCTCACTCTGATTTACATATACGTTTTTTGTGGTCACGAAGAAGCATCAATGAGAATAACAGCGAAATTTTATGATGATAAAAACTTCAAGAGAGGTTTTAGTCGTAGTGGTTTTACAATCCGTGAAGCAACGATTCTAGAAACGTATGGCCGAACCATGCAGTCTTTGCTAAATGGTGTGTTTACGCCTGAATCAGACGCTGAGCATCGCTTTGTTGAGCAGGTAAAGGATCAACCTACGGAGATCTCTGAATTTGCTCAGTGTTGGTTAAAGTATCAAAATAAGATTAACTTTAAGCCGAAATTCTATACATTATGTGGTACACAGCGTTCTTCAGCAGACAATTCAGATGATTCACCATCAGATGATCTTGATTAAGTAACGCTTCAAAGCCCAATTTAAAAACCGGATATTTTGTATCCGGTTTTTTTGTAACTGAATTTTTCCTATTTCAAGTAAGGCAATAACTCTCTCGCCATAAACATTGCAATCCATGGCTGTGCTTCAGGTTTTGGGTGCAGTCCATCCTTCATCATCCATTCTGGTTTAATTATCACCTTTTCTAAGAAAAACGGCAAAAGAGGGATGTCATGTTTCGCACTTAATTTTGGATAGAGTGATCCAAATGCTTGGCTATAGCGTTTCCCATAATTTGGCGGAACTTGAATTTGCATGAGTAAGGGTTTTGCATTGGCTGCTTTAATTTGAGTAAACATACTCTCTAAATTCGCGCTAATTCTTTTTGGTGGAAAACCTCTTAATCCGTCATTAGCGCCCAATTCGATTAGGACGTAGTTAGGCTGATGCTGTTTTAGAAGGGTGGATAATCGAGCTAATCCATTCCCTGTGGTATCACCAGAAATACTGCCATTAACCACCGTGGTTATTTTACCTAGTTTCTCTAATTGTAGAGGCAGCAGTGAAGGCCAACTTTGCTCAATTGGCATGTTATAGCCAGCACTCAAGCTATCACCAAGGATAAGTAAGGTTTCGCTATAGGCTTGCTTAGCAATGATTAATTGGCTACTTAGTAGGACAATGAAAAGAGTGAGAAATTTACGCATATTCAACCTTTAGATAATTGATTCACAATAGAATAACAGAGTTCACTATATTGACGTATAAGGATTAGTTAAAGAAGTGTAAATGAAATTGCAGGTTTTATTGTGCTTGGGTATACAATACGCAAATAGTATTAAAAATAATATCAAAGGGACATCAAATGACAGCTGCCATAAAAGTGAGTTCAGTAGGAAAATCAGTCCTCTCTAATGAGTCTGAATTAAGCATTTTAGAAGACATTTCTTTTGAGGTTCAATTAGGACAAAGTGTGGCGATTGTTGGTACATCTGGTGCCGGAAAATCAACGTTAATGACCTTGCTTGCAGGGCTAGATGTTCCTACGTCTGGTGATATTGAGTTATTAGGACAAAGTTTATCTCAATTGGATGATGAGGCCCGCGCTCAAATTCGCAGTGAATCAATTGGTTTTGTTTTTCAAAGTTTCTTACTTATCCCTTCTTTAACTGCTCTTGAAAATGTCACTTTACCCGCAATTTTGCGTGGTGAAGGTGAGGACATTAACAAAGCAAAACAGTTACTTGCTTCTGTTGGACTTTCTGGACGAGAAACGCATTTGCCATCTCAACTTTCAGGAGGAGAGCAACAACGTGTGGCACTAGCGAGAGCGTTCATGACTCAGCCCCGCATTCTTTTTGCTGATGAACCAACAGGTAACTTAGATCAATCCACTGCGGAACATATTATTGAACTCTTATTTGAGATGAATCAAAAATACGGCACCACATTGGTGCTTATTACTCATGATCCCAAATTGGCACAACGATGTGAGCGAACACTTACCATCAATGCAGGGCAGATCCACGAAGAGGTGAAGTGAAATGAAGGATAAATCACTAACGACAACATCTTCTCGAAATAGAAAGTCTTCAGGAAATAATCTGTCTTCTGGAAACAAAATGTTATTGCGTTGGAGTTGGCGTGAGATTTGGCAAGGACAGCTGTGGCCTGTAATGGCTGCTTTAACTTTGATAGTTGCTTGCGTAGTGGCCTTGTCTGCGTTGGCGATTCGAGTAGAAAAAGTCATGACAGATCAAGGTCGCTCCATGATGGCGGCGGATCTGGTATTCAGTTCAGCTAATCCAACTCCTGAATTGATCTTACAACAAGCGCAAGAGCAGAATGTGACGTTATCCTCTCAAGTGCGTTTTCAAACCATGGCATTCAGTGATTCAGGAATGCAATTGGTGAGTGTTAAATCGGTAGAGAGTAATTACCCACTTCGCGGTGAGCTCTTATTAAACGGGGCTGATAATCAAATCCATAGCCAAGTTAAACCGGGAGAAGTGTGGATAGCAGATCGCCTCTTATCATTACTTGAACTGAATCTTGGTGATGTAATTGCCATTGGTGATGCTGAATTGCCAATAAGCGGTGTGATTGAATCAGAGCCTGAATTGGCCTTTAACCCATTTCGAACTATGCCGAGTGTGTTTATTCATCAGTCTGATTTAGATAAAACGGGTGCGATTCAGCTTGGCAGTCGAGTTCAATATCGCACTTTATTTAAAGGTAAAGATAATGCGATTTCGTTATTGCAAAGTGATTATGAATTGCAAGCAGGAGAGCGTTGGATAAGTGAAGAGACTCAAGGTCGAACCGCTGATCTAATGCAAAAAGCCAAACAGTATTTATCTCTGACTATTTTGATGGTGATATTAATGGCATCCGTCACCTTGGTATTAACGTGTCAGCATTATGCGACCAGTCGTGCTAATACGGTTGCAATGTTAAAAAGCATGGGGGCAAGCAAGCAATGGTTGAAGCGTTGGTTGCTAAGCCAAGTTGGTTTGATGTTCTTTACTGGTGTGGTGGCAGGCTCATTAATTGGTCTTGGTTTAGAGCTGTTATTACGCATCCCACTTGCGGGGATTTTACCAGAGGATCTACCAAGTTACGGTTGGCAGCCATTTGCGTTTGGTTCGATCGTTGCGCTGTTTATCGGTTTACCTGCTTTAGGTATTCCATTATTACGCTTATTAGACACTCCTGCGATAGCGGTACTTCAATCTCAAATGACCGCATCTTCTAAAAAGGGATTATGGCTAATTGCGGTACCAGTAGTGGCTTTCTTATTTATGTACGGAAATAACCGCCTAGTCTGGATGATATCGGTTGGTTTAGTCGTACTGTTTGTTCTACTTGCTGGTATTAGCTATGCCTTAGTGCATTTGTTTGGGCGCTTTAAATGGGGGGCAGCGATGACGCTAGCGCTTAGTCGCATTAAACGTTCTCCAAAAAACAGTATGATGCAATTAGCCGCATTGTCGGGTTCATTGATGTTAGTTGCAGTGATTTGGCTAGTAAGAACCGATTTATTGGGCGATTGGCAGCAGACACTTCCACAAGAGGCTCCTAATGTATTTGCAATGAACATTGCCCCATATGAGCAACAAGAATACTTACAAGCATTAGATAATGAAAAGCTCGATAGATCGGATGGTTATCCAATTATTCGAGGGCGTTTAACGGAAATTAATGGCGGTAGCACCAAAGAGAAAATGAAAGGTGAAGGACAAGGCTCAGATGCGTTACGTCGTGAAATAAACTTTACTTGGCGTGATGAATTGCCTGTTCATAATCAAGTCACAGCAGGTGCATGGACGAAAGAAAATGGGGTTTCTGTTGAGCAAGACGTCGCTAATGATTTAGATATTCAAATTGGCGATACGTTGAGTTTTTCGGTAAACAGCCAACTTTTTTCTGCTGAGGTAAACTCTATTCGTGTTGTGGATTGGCAAAGCATGAAACCGAACTTCTATTTTATCTTTACGCCTGATGTGATTGCTGATTTACCTGCCACTTGGTTAGTGAGCTTTAAAGTCGATGACAACGAAAATACGCTATTGAATCAACTGGCTCGTGATTATCCAACCGTGAGTTTGTTGGATTTTAGAACCATGGGTGGAAAAATCCAAGCTATGCTCGCGCAAATTACGTGGTCGTTGAGTGTATTGGCAGGTTTAGGCGTCGTGAGTGGCGTATTGTTGATATTCACTCTACTGCGTTTAAGTCTGTATCAACGTCAGCGTGAAATAACCCTTTATCGGACGCTTGGTGCAAGCCGTCAGCGTATTAGCCAGACGTTATGGAGCGAATATGGGGTAATGGCATTAGCCGCAGGCTTTGTTGCTGTGATGGGTGCAGAAGCCATCGTATTTACCTTAGTTAAATGGGGCTTTAAACTTGAACCAACATTACACATAGGCATGTGGATTGTATTGCCATTATTAGCCATGATGATTGTATTTATGAGTCTGGCCAGTGTGATAAAACAGTTGCTAAAACCGTTAAAATGAGTATTTATATTAAGTTATCATATTCAAGTTTTAATTTATATTAAAGTATGAGTACCTTCTATTATTTATGATTTTTTAAGTGAAAATTTAAATTAATATATACGTAATACACATCATGTTAATTAAGGCGTTAATGGTTGCGTCTTTATTGGTTATGGTAATGTTTTTGGTGATAAATTAAAAATAAATCTAGGACTTGATATAACTAAAAACTAGGCGTAACCTCTAAATGGATTTTGATTAAACCTACTACATATTTATAACTTTTTTGAGGTTGATAATAAAATTAAGTTACAAATATTAATGTAGTTTAAATTTTCATTGGTCTAATTACATTAAAGGTATTTAATTATGAAAAAGAGACATTTTTTATTTACACTAATATTAGCTTGTTCATCAACTGTTGCATTGGCTAACGATCAAACAGCGAATTACCAGGATCAATTTTCAAAACCTGTTGATGGGATAAATACGGTAGAGTCAGTATTGAATGCTAGTGCTGTCCTTGATGATACGCCAATCTTACTTACAGGGTATTTAGTCGAGCCTTTAGGAAAAGAAGTCTATGTATTTAAAGATGATACCGGAACATTAAATGTCAAAATTGATGGCGATAAGATGCCAAGCTCACAAGTAAAACCAAACGATAAAGTGACGCTTAAAGGCGAGATAAATAAAGAAAAGAATTACATTATCTATGTAGATAGCGTCACTGTTGATTGATAAAAATATTGGCCATTATGGTATTGAAACATATTAGTCCTGTGAGTATGAGAGGCAATACATTACACTGCCTCTCTTGCTTATTTAAAGGATTATTATGAAAACTTTACTTTTAACACTATCCCTGACTTTTTCTGCGGGCGTTGCTGCAAATACAACGATTGAGCCAACGAATATGATTGATGACCAATCAACGATTGCAAGTACACCTGTAGATATGAAAGCCGTCATGAAAGAGATGCGATTAGAGTATAAGTTAGGTGAGCGAGCGACCTCTATTGAGGAGATGGCTAAAGCCGTTTCTAAATTAGAAGCGTTGATCAAACAGTTAAAGCAAGCTGAATATTCCCCAGAAAAACAAGCGATGTATCAAGAAGGGTTTAATAAGTTATCGGCTTCTGTTGCGTTAGTTAAAACTGAGTTAGATGCGGGTGATTTAGAAAAAGCACAAGCGGCACTTGAACAAATTGATGAGCTACGAGTTGAATACCACAAAAAGCGTAATCCAAGCATTTGGAGTAAGATATTTGGGTAGAAAAGCACTCTTATGAGTAAAAAAATGGAGCTAATCAGCTCCATTTTTGTTTTTAATCAACTGTTATACATCTTATCGAAATTCTTCTGATTCCAACCAACCATCACTTGATCACCAATCTTAAGAACAGGGATAGAACGAGCGCCCATGGCTTGTAATTCCTTGCGTCCTCGTTGCATTTTTGCATTGGTCAATCTATATGCAATTTTTTTAGAATCAAGGTAACGCTGCGCATCTTTGCAATGTGGGCATTTGTCAGCGACATATAAAACAATGCGTTTCATTATAATCTCTCAGTTAAATCTAGTGATACAGGTAGCGTAGCTTACACAAATAGGTATGGGAAGAGTTTACGTCGCTCTTCTGCTGTTAACGCTTCTACTCGTGCAATGTTTGTATCTGGAATAGCTTCAGGGTTAGGGTAGTGTTTTAGTACCTTTTCCATGCTCTCTTCACGAATAAGGTGAAGAACTGGGTATGGAGAGCGATTTGTTAAGTTCTCATCATCTTCAGGTTCAGCACCGCCAAAGCAGTAATCAGGATGGAAAGTGGCGATTTGGTAAATACCTTCCCATTCTTGTTGTTTGATAAGCGCATCGACCCAATCTAAGAAGAAGTTATAATCCATAAAATCTTGCAACATATTAGGGATAGCAACTAGGGTTGTTTCTAATTCTTCAGCAGTTTTAGAATCTAAGTTCATTAGTTCTTGCAGAATATCTTCAAGTAAGACCTCTTCTGTTGTTGCTTCAGATACAAAAATTTTGATTTGTTTATTACGGTTTGGTTTTGCGGCAAAAGGACAAAGATTAAGGCCGATAACCACATCTTCCAACCATTGTTGAACGTCTTGCTCGATTTTTTGAATACTCATATCTGACTTATTACTACTGTTGTTATTTTCAGCAAGAATAACAGATTATTCATTTATTTTCTGTAATTAGAAAGACTAAAATTTATCTACATAAATCGAAAGTAAGGAGTCCCAATTGAGGTCTGATTGAATAAACCTTCCTCAAACTTATCTGCAGTGATTGGTTTTGAATATAGATAACCCTGAATTGAATCGACCCCTTCAAGTGTCACAAATCGTTCTTGATTATGATTTTCAATGCCTTCAACAACCACTTTTAGCTTCAGTTTTTTAGCAATATTAATCATCGCGCACACAATGTTTTGATCGTTAACGTAATGCTCAACATTTTCTATGAAACTTTTGTCAATCTTTAGCGTATCAAAAGGATATTTTTTAAGGTATTGGAATGAGGCATAACCCGTCCCAAAATCATCAAGGGCGATAGATACGCCCATATCATGAAGTTGATTTAATGTCTCAATAGCCAGAGCTTCGTCGGCAATTAACCCGCTTTCAGTGACTTCTAATTCAAGGTTTTTAGGAGGTAACTTATAAAGGTTTAATAATTGTTGAACGTGCTGAACAAAATATGGATCTTTTAGCTGAACGGCAGAAATGTTCACTGCAGTTACTAAATTTGGAGAATGCAGAACCCATTCTGAGGTTTGTTGAATCGCGTTTCTTAATGCAAAGTTACCTAGCTCATAAATAAGGCCATTTCGTTCAGCAAGTTGAATTAATACTTCATTAGAAATTGATCCTAAATGGGGATGATTCCAACGTAATAAGGCCTCGCTGCCTACCCAACGTTTTGTATAGGGACACACTTTTGGCTGGTAGCTCAAAAAGAGATCATTATTACGTACTGCTTCTAGCAGATAGGTTTCAATTTTATGCTCAGATAGACTTGATTTAATAGGTAAAGAACGGTCTGAAATAGTAAATGTTTTGCCTAAACTTTGGCACTCAATAACCGTATTGTAGGCGCATTGAAGCAAGTCGTTTCTAGACGTATTCTCTTTATAGTGAACCGCACCTATATAGCTTTGTAAGTGTATTTTAGTCTCATTATTTGAAAAGCAAGCTTTGCCAATTTCGGACAGGTGTTGACAAAATTGCGGTAACTTTTTTTTATCTGCGTGGATAATTAAAAGAATGTCTGAAGAGTCTAAACGACCAGTGACAGAGGTGTCAGTTATCTTGGTTAATTTAGAACGATATTCCGTCAATAAGTGATCAAATGTAGAGTGTCCATACTCTTGCTGTATCGTTCTGCTGTTAGCAAAGTGGATATGTAATAAAACAAATTTTTGATTATTGTTAATGAGTGTATCTATATGGCGGTATAAAGCGAAAGTATTAAGAAATCCAGTTCCAACATCATGATTTTTATGGTATTTTACTTTTTGCTCAGCCGCTCTGCGGCAATCAATTTCATTCGCAAGTTGGCTATTTATTTCATTGATGCGTCTGTTGTTTTCTGTCATTTCTAGCTGTAGTTTCTTATGGTTATGGAGAAGCTCAGTATGCTGGAATAAAATATTGAGTTGAGCTTCAATGGATTTTTGATAGGTTTCTAATAAATGTTGATACGTAGGAGCAAATATATTTTCTTTGGTATCAAGAATGCAGATGGTACCAAAAGGAGTATTGTCAGGCCAAAAAAGAGGCAAGCCGCAATACGCAATCATATTTGATGCTAAGTCAGGATTATTAGCCCAACTAGGGTCGTTAAGTGCATTAGGAACGATCAGCTTTTTTCTGTGCTTCAAAACATGCTCGCAATATAAGTTTTGATTTAATGCTTCTTTATCACCGACAGAATATGGGTTCTCTAACGACGCATTGGCTGCGAATACTTCAATTTCCTGTTCATGAAGACGCACAACAAGAGCAACAGGTACCTGAGCAAGTTCAGCAAGAACATTTAGCATGGTTTGCCAATCTTGTTGAATTTTTTCAGTAATAATAATCGAAGACGTTAGAGGCTTCTGCATTGTTTAAGGTACCTAGCAGCCAGTAAATGATATTGTTCATATTATCAGTTTACGATAGGCTTTATAGGTCTCATTTTTAATACTGTTACCTCTTACATTTATCGTCATTCTTAATTTATTTGATTATTCGGCCAACTTAACATCATTGACCACGAGCAAAAAACATTACTTTTACCGTCATTAGTAGGATATAAATGTCTGATTTTATCCAACTGGAAACTGAACTAAGAGAAAGTGCATAGCTATGATCAAATCCCACTTTAGAACGTACGTCTTCTATGCAAGTATCATAGCCTTGATTTACTTGAGCAAGCCCTGTAATTCCGGGCAAAACACCATAAGTACGCTCACTAAAGTAAGGGATTTCTTGTTCAAGTTTATTATAAAACGTTGGTCTTTCAGGCCTTGGCCCAACAAGAGACATGTCACCATTTAGTACATTAAAAAACTGTGGTAATTCATCCAAGCGTGTTTTTCTTAAAAATTTACCAACGAGAGTTACTCTAGCATCCCCTTTGGTTGCTAATGTTGCCCCTGTTGCTACTTCTGCATCTTGTACCATGCTTCTGAATTTAATCATTTCAAATACATCTACTTGGTCTGGCATTGCTTTGCCAACTCGTAATTGGCGGTAAAATACGGGGCCTTTTGAATTTAGTTTGATCGCCAATGCAATAAAAGGAAATAAAGGAAGGGTAAGTAATAATCCAATCAGCGATAAACTCACATCAAAAATGCGTTTAGCGCGAATAATCGGTTGGTTAATTGTGTAATAAGAATCCATCATAATCAGTTCCTTTT
>JAAGZR010000360.1 GCA_024206155.1 Aliivibrio sp. | reverse complement strand
TCTTTTAACATTTGCTCTTTACTGCGAATATTAAAACGTGCCAATTTCCATAAACTCAATTCATGAACAACGAAGTTAACCGCGAGATCTCGTTTTCTTGCTTCTTCTAGACGCCATTTAGCTGCCATTTTTAACACAGCTAACTGTTTAGGATTTAACTGCCACGCATTTTTAATATCTAAATACGCTTTTTTTGCATCAGGCTGTTTTTCACGCTTTTTAACCGCAAGAGCAGATTCTTGATACGCTGCCGATTCCCATTGAGTTTGCGCTAATTCGGCTTGAAGTTTTTCAAACAATGGCAGTAAATAATGTACATCTGCTGCCGCATAGTTTAGTTGCTTTTCAGATAAAGGTCGCGCCATCCAATCAGTTCGAGCTTCGCCTTTATCTAAATCAATGCCTAAATAATCAGAAACAAGCTTAGCAAAGCCTGTTGATAGTCCATAACCTAAAAATGCCGCCATGATCTGTGTATCAATCATAGGCGTTGGCATGCAACCCGCGTAATGTTGGAATACCTCTAAATCTTCACCACAGGCATGAAGCACTTTAGTTACTGATTCATTTTTTAATAAATCCCAAAGCGGTGTTAAGTCATCAATTTCAACTGGATCAACAAGCGCTAATGTCTCGCCATCAAACATTTGAATTAAACCTAAGCGAGCATATAGCGTTCGTGTTCTTACAAACTCAGTATCTAACATTAAAAATGGTTTACTACTTGCTTGCTGACAGATCTCAGCCAAACGCTGACTCTGAGTGACGATTTCAAATTTCACTATTCTTCCTTAAAAGATCAATAAGGCAAGATAGCTTAACCTCAATAAAAACTAAGCTATCTTGTCTCTAAAATTTCATAACAAATAAAAATAATGCCAGCGATTAAGCTGGCATTATCGTGTTTTTACATTGTAACCAAATTATGCGTTTTCTTCTGCTTTATATTCATCACGCAGTTCACGACGCAGAATTTTACCTACGTTTGTTTTTGGAAGATCGTCTCTAAACTCAACAATACGTGGAATTTTATAACCTGTTAGATGCTTACGACAATGAGCAATTAGTTCATCTTTCGTTAGGCTTGGATCACGTTTAACAACACAAATTCGAACCACTTCACCTGATGTTGGGTGTGGTTTACCTACAGCTGCGACTTCTAGTACTTTGCCATGAAGCGCAACAACATCTTCAATTTCATTTGGGTATACGTTAAAACCTGATACTAAAATCATGTCTTTTTTACGGTCAACGATATGCAGGAAGCCTTCATCATCAAATTTAACGATGTCACCAGTGCTTACCCAACCATCTTCAGTGATCATTTCTTTGGTCGCTTCTGCGCGGTTCCAATAACCTTTCATCACTTGAGGGCCACGAACTTGAAGCTCGCCGATTTGATCGTTAGCAACAACATTACCTTCTTCATCAACCATTCGAACTTCAGTTGACGGTACAGGTAAGCCAATCGAACCATTGTATGACGTTAGGTTATGCGGATAAGCTGCAACCAATGGAGAACACTCAGTTAAGCCGTAGCCTTCTAGTAGGTAACAGCCTGTATGTTGCTGCCATTTTTCAGCAACGGCACGTTGCACTGCCATACCACCACCTACAGATAGGCGAAGGTTACTGAAATCTAACTCATGGAAATCTTCGTTGTTCACTAGAGCATTAAACAGCGTATTTACGCCAGTAATTGCAGTAAATGGGTATTTTTGTAGTTCTTTAATAAAACCTGGGATATCACGAGGGTTAGTGATAAGCAGGTTACGACCACCCATTTCAATAAACAGTAAACAGTTAACCGTTAACGCAAATACATGATAAAGAGGAAGTGCAGTAACAATAAGCTCACGCCCTTCAGTCAACACTGGACCATAAGCGCCTTTTGCTTGCATTACGTTTGCAATCATATTTCGATGAGTAAGCATTG
>JAAGZR010000359.1 GCA_024206155.1 Aliivibrio sp. | reverse complement strand
GCTAAAATTACTGCACTGAATTTCATGAAAAGCCCATTCTATTATTATGCTAACTGGTATCGAACTAACCCTGTATCGATACCATTTACCTAGCTAGTGGAAATCAAAATACTAAATCCATTACTGACTACTGAGTTAAATACAAAGTAATGATTAATGGAATTAATATGTCGATAAATAAGAATATTAACATTCAATAAAGAAAAGGCGACCAAAATAGGTCGCCTTCTTTCTAATGGTGCTTGATTAACGCGAACGTTTTGTCAGCTCGATAACTCGAAGCTGTGCGATCGCTTTAGCCAAATCACTGGCCGCTTGAGCGAAGTTAATGTCGCCATGCTGATTTTTAATGTTCTCTTCAGCCTTGCGTTTAGCTTCTTCTGCCTTAGCTGCGTCTAGGTCTTCACCACGGATACCGGTATCTGCAAGAACAGTAGCCGAACCAGGTTGAACCTCAACAATGCCACCAGAGACATAAATGTACTCTTCATGACCATGTTGTTTAACAATACGCACCATACCAGGCGTGATAGCGGTCAGCAGCGGTGCGTGCCCATGGAAAATACCAAGTTCACCCTCGCTACCGGTCACCTGCATCGTTTCAACCAGTCCTGAAAATAATTTTTTCTCAGCACTTACAACATCTAGGTGAAAGGTCATTGCTGCCATATCGCCTCCTAATCAGCCTTATAGCTTCTTCGCCTTCTCAAGCGCGTCTTCAATCTTACCGCAGTACATGAAGGCTTGCTCAGGAACGTCATCGTAATCACCCGCTAATAGACCTTTAAAGCCAGCTAATGTGTCTTTAAGTGGTACGTAAATACCTGGGTCACCGGTGAATACTTCTGCTACGTGGTAAGGTTGAGTTAAGAATTTCTCAATCTTACGAGCACGAGATACTACTTGCTTATCTTCTTCAGATAGCTCGTCCATACCTAGGATAGCGATGATGTCTTTTAGCTCTTTATAGCGCTGAAGTGTCGATTGAACGCCACGAGCAATATTATAGTGCTCTTGACCAACAACAAGTGGATCAAGTTGACGAGACGTTGAGTCTAACGGGTCAATCGCTGGGTATAGACCCATTGAAGCGATATTACGGTTAAGTACAACTGTCGCATCTAAGTGAGCAAACGTTGTTGCTGGAGATGGATCCGTTAAGTCATCCGCAGGTACATATACCGCTTGAACTGAAGTGATAGAACCACTACGAGTTGAAGTAATACGTTCCTGAAGAACACCCATCTCTTCAGCTAGAGTAGGTTGGTAACCTACCGCTGATGGCATACGACCTAACAGTGCTGATACTTCAGTACCTGCTAGTGTATAACGGTAAATGTTATCAACGAACAACAGTACGTCACGACCTTCGTCACGGAAACGCTCTGCCATTGTTAGACCAGTCAGTGCAACACGTAGACGGTTACCTGGTGGCTCATTCATTTGACCGTAAACCATTGCTACTTTTGATTCTTCAGGTTTTTCGATGTTTACAACACCAGCTTCCTGCATTTCAAAGTAGAAATCATTACCTTCACGAGTACGCTCACCTACACCTGCAAATACAGATAGGCCAGAGTGTTGTAGTGCGATATTGTTGATAAGTTCCATCATGTTGACAGTCTTACCTACACCAGCACCACCGAATAGACCGATTTTACCACCCTTAGCGAATGGACAAATTAAGTCGATTACCTTAACACCCGTCTCTAGAAGTTCAGTCGAGTTAGACTGCTCTTCATAGCTAGGCGCTTCGCGGTGAATTGAATAATGCTCTTCAGCACCAATCTCGCCACACTCATCAATCGCGTCACCAAGAACGTTCATGATACGGCCTAAAGTTTTAGTACCCACTGGAACAGTAATTGGCGCGCCAGTATTTTCTACTGTTAAGCCACGACGTAAACCATCTGAGCTACCCATTACGATACAGCGCACTACGCCGCCACCGATTTGCTGTTGTACTTCAAGAACAAGACGTTCTTTTGCATCAACAACATTCAAAGCATCGTATACACGAGGTACATTGCCTTGTGGGAACTCTACATCGACTACCGCACCGATGATCTGTACGATCTTACCTGTAGTCATCGTTAATCCTCTAAACTGTTTAAATACCTATTGCTTAAACCGCTGATGCGCCTGAAACAATTTCTGAAAGCTCTTGTGTAATCGCCGATTGACGGGCTTTGTTATACACAAGTTGCAGTTCATCAATAATGTCACCAGCGTTATCAGTCGCTGCTTTCATCGCAATCATTCGCGCTACATGTTCACACGCTAAGTTTTCAACTACACCTTGATATACTTGTGATTCAACGTATCGAACCAATAATGTATCTAGTAGTAGTTTAGGCTCAGGTTCATAAATGTAATCCCAAGAATGAGTACGTTTCATTGCTTCATCTTCAGATTTAGGCAAAGGAAGTAATTGGTCAATTGCTGGCTCTTGCACCATAGTGTTAATGAACTTATTGTTCACTACATATAGGCGATCCAGCTGGCCTTCATCGTATTTCTTTAGCATAACGCCAACACTACCGATCAATTCTTCAAGACTTGGGTTATCACCTAAGCCAGAGTTTTGAGCAATAACGTTACCGCCATAGCTGTTAAAAAATGCTGTTGCTTTAGAGCCAATAACGGCTAAATCAATTTCAACACCATCTTTTGACCATGCTTTCATTTCTGTCATGACTTTCTTAAACAAGTTAATGTTTAAGCCACCACACAAACCACGATCACTAGAAATAACAATGTAACCAACGCGCTTAGCTTCGCGTTCCTCAAGATACGGATGACGATACTCGAGGCTACCAAGCGCTAAATGACCGATTACTTTACGTATTGTGTCAGCATATGGACGAGACGCAGCCATCGACTCTTGCGAGCGACGCATTTTAGAAGCGGCTACCATTTCCATTGCTTTCGTGATCTTTTGAGTGCTTTTTACACTCCCGATCTTGTTACGAATCTCTTTCGCACCGGCCATCGTTACTCTCCGTTTTCGGGTGACCCATAACAGGTCACCAACGAATTACCAGGTCTGGGTTGCTTTGAAATCTTCAACCAGTTTCACGAACTGAGCTTCAATTTCATTATTCCAAGCACCCGATGAGTCGATCTCTGTTGCTAGATCGGCAAATTGACCACGAGCATACGACAGCAGAGCTTCTTCAAAATCTGCAAGCTTAGAAAGCTCAACATCATTCAAATAGCCTTTCTCAGCTGTAAAGATAACTAACGCTTGATCAAAAACAGACATTGGAGCGTACTGTTTCTGTTTCATAAGTTCAGTTACTTTTTCACCGTGATCAAGTTGCTTTTTAGTCGCGTCATCAAGATCAGATGAGAACTGAGCAAACGCTGCAAGTTCACGATACTGTGCAAGCGCGGTACGAATACCACCAGACAGTTTCTTAATGATCTTAGTTTGCGCAGCACCACCTACACGAGATACAGAGATACCTGGATCTACCGCAGGACGAACACCAGCGGTGAACAGTTCTGTTTGTAGGAAGATCTGACCATCAGTAATCGAGATTACGTTGGTTGGTACGAATGCAGATACGTCACCAGCTTGAGTTTCGATGATAGGTAGGGCAGTTAAAGAACCTGTTTTACCTGTCACTTCACCATTAGTGAATTTCTCAACATACGCTTCGCTTACACGAGCAGCACGCTCTAGTAGACGAGAGTGTAAATAGAATACGTCACCAGGGAATGCTTCACGACCCGGTGGACGTTTCAGTAGTAGAGAAATTTGACGATAAGCTACAGCTTGCTTAGATAGGTCATCATAAACAATCAGTGCGTCTTCACCGCGGTCACGGAAGTATTCACCCATCGCACAACCTGAGTACGGTGCAAGGTATTGCAGCGCAGCAGATTCAGAAGCAGAAGCAACAACAACGATAGTGTTAGCTAGCGCACCGTGCTCTTCTAATTTGCGAACTACGTTAGCAATTGTTGATGCCTTTTGGCCAATCGCAACATAGATTGAGTAAATACCAGAATTTTTCTGGTTAATGATCGCATCGATCGCCATTGCTGTTTTACCAGTCTGACGGTCACCGATGATTAGCTCACGCTGACCACGGCCGATTGGGATCATTGAGTCAACTGACTTATAGCCAGTCTGTACAGGTTGGTCTACTGATTTACGATCGATTACACCAGGTGCAATCACTTCTACTGGAGAAGTCAATTTCGCATCAATAGGGCCTTTACCATCAATTGGCTCACCAAGTGTGTTTACAACACGACCTAGCATTTCAGGACCTACTGGTACTTCAAGGATACGACCAGTACCTGTTACTTTCATGCCTTCCTGTAGGTCAGCATATGGGCCCATTACTACCGCACCAACTGAGTCACGCTCAAGGTTAAGTGCTAGCGCATAACGGCCACCCGGTAATTCAATCATTTCGCCTTGCATAATGTCTGCAAGGCCGTGGATACGAATGATACCGTCGCTTACCGAAACGATTGTACCTTCATTGCGAGCTTCACTTACAACGTTGAATTTTTCAATACGTTGTTTGATTAGATCGCTAATTTCCGTGGAATTAAGTTGCATGCTCCATTCCCCATCAAGACTGCAATGTTTCACTCAGGCGGCTTAAACGGCCACGTGCTGAGTTATCAATGACTAGGTCTCCGGCTCGAATTATGACCCCAGCTAGTAGGGCCTCATCTACGCTACAATTCAGCTTCACTTTACGCTCTAGACGAGCTTCAAGTTTGGCACTAATGTCAGCTTTCTGCTGTTCTGTCAGCTCAATTGCTGAAGTAACTTCAGCATCAATTTCTTTTTCAAGTTCATGTTTGAAAAAGATAAATTGCTCTAACACATCAGGTAAAATCTTCAGGCGGCTGTTTTCAGCCATTACATGAATTAGATTTTGTCCAAACTCGTTCAGTTGTTCGCCACAAATTGAAATAAAGATTTCAGCTAACTGCTCTGGCGCAACAGCACCATCAAGCAACTGAGCAACGTCTTCATTTTTCGCGACTTCTGAACAAAAAGTTAGCATTTGAACCCATTGGTCCAATTCGCCTTTTTCGACCGCAAAGTCAAAAGCTGCTTTCGCGTAGGGGCGTGCGATGGTTGTCATTGTCGACATATCTTGCCCCCTTTTACTTACAATTTCGCAGTGATGTTATCAAGAATATCTTTTTGCGCTTCTACATCAATAGAGCGTTCTAAGATCTTCTCGGCACCAATCACAGCCAGAGTTGCAACTTGTTTACGCAGTTCATCGTGTGCACGTTTGCGCTCAGATTCAAGCTCTGCTTCACCTTGTGTAAGAATCTTCTGACGTTCAGTCAGTGCTTCTTCACGGGCTTCATCCAAAATTTGACCTTTACGTTTGTTCGCTTGTTCGATGATCTCAGTTGCAGCGCGTTTTGCTTCTTTCAGTTGATCAGAAGCATTGGCTTGTGCCAAATCAAGGTCTTTAGCTGCGCGTTCAGCGGCAGATAAACCGTCAGCAATTAGCTTCTGACGTGCCTCGATCGCTTCCATGATTGGTGGCCATACATATTTCATGCAGAACCAAACAAACAGTGCGAAAGCGATTGCTTGACCAAGCAGAGTTGCGTTCATATTCACAACAGCTACCCCTCGTTAAGAATCAGCTACAAAAATTCAATTAGCAAAAGGCTAGATTAGCCTGCTAGTTGACCAACAAATGGGTTAGCAAATGTGAATAGTAGCGCGATTACGATACCGATCATTGGAACCGCATCCAATAGACCAGCGATGATGAACATCTTAACTTGTAGCATTGGAGCCATTTCAGGTTGACGAGCTGCGCCTTCCAGAAACTTACCACCAAGAATAGCAAAACCAATTGCTGTACCTACAGCACAAAGACCAACAATAATAGCTACTGCGATAGCTGAAAAACTAAGAACGGTTTCCATTTATATTCTCCAATTGAATAGATAGAGTTGTATTAAAAATTTAAGATTAATGATCGCCATCTTCATGAGCCATTGACATATAAACTATCGTCAACATCATGAAAACAAATGCTTGGATTAATATAACCAAAATATGGAAAATAGCCCAAGGTAACGCACCGACCCATTGTAAATACCAAGGTAACATTGCAGCGATTAGAATAAACACCACTTCACCAGCAAACATGTTACCAAACAGACGCATGCCTAAAGAAAGAGGTTTAGCAAGTAGCGAAACAACTTCAATAAGTAGGTTGAACGGGATCATTATCCAGTGGTTAAACGGGTGTAATGCTAATTCTTTTGCAAAACCACCTAGTCCTTTTACTTTAATGCTGTAATAAATCATTAAAGCAAATACACCAAGAGCCATTGCCATTGTAATGTTTACATCAGCAGTAGGAACCACCTTAAGATAAGGAAGGCCTAACAACTGTTCAGCTGAGTAAGGTAAGAAGTCAATTGGAACTAAATCCATGACGTTCATAATTATTACCCAACAAAATATGGTTAAAGCTAGTGGAGCAACTAGAGGGTTTCGACCATGGAAAGTCTCTTTTACGTTGGTATCAACGAATTCAACTACCATTTCAACGAAACACTGTAATTTACCTGGTACTCCAGTTGTTGATTTCTTAGCTACAGAGCGAAATACCCAAAGGAATAACATCCCTGTTAGCACAGAAAAAAACAAGCTGTCTAAATGCACATTCCAAAAACTTAATTCATCAGCAATGCCCAGCTTCCCTAAAGAGAGGTTTTGCAGGTGATGATTAATATATTCAGTAGGCGTTGACGCAGACATAACTTTTCCTATTTCCTGTTGTTAATAAAGAAAACTGGTGCAAAGATATTACTACCCAGTACCAGCAAATAGGTTAGTTTGAGGGGAACAAGTTCCACCTCTGTATACACGTAAACAATAGAAAATAAGACGATTGTTATAAGAATTTTAAGCACTTCACCCAAATAGAAAAAAGCTGCAACCATTTTAGCCGCTCTTGCTCCACTGAACATAAATGCACATTTTGAAAACACCGTATTAGCGATAATAAAAATACTACCCCCTACTAATGCTGACATTCCCCAACTAGCACTAACGGCTATGCTCATCCCTATTGTCATAACTGTAGTGACACTAAGCTGAATCAATAACAATCGCTTTGCAAGCAAACGTCCTGGTTTAGCTAGCGTAACTACCATGTATTCTTCCTTTTTAGTATCTTTACCTTGATATAAATCAAAACAAGACAAAGATTTTTCAAAAATTATACGTTGCACCCATATGAATGCAATCAAATAGCATTAAAAAGTTACATTTATGAGAACAATACAGTAACTTTTACGACGTAAAAGACAATTTTACTTTCTAATACCGTTTTATATCACATTTAACTTTCTAGCTTTGCGATAAGTTGTTCTAATTTGTGAGCCTCGTCAAAGGTAATTGTTACTTTACCTGAACCTGATGAGTTTCTAGTTATAACAACTTTAGACCCTAATGCTGAAGTAAGTTTGCTCGATATCTGAATCATCTCTGAATCTTGCGTTGCCGGTTCTTTCTCTGTTTTAGGAGATAGTAAGATTTTCACTTGTTGTTCAGTTTGACGAACCGTCAGCTTCTTTTTAATCACAAGATGAGCTAATTCAATTTGCTGCTTACTCTCTAATGCTAGTAATGCACGAGCGTGTCCCATCTCAAGTTCTTTCTGCTCAACGAAACCTTTAACTTCATCAGTCAATGCGTTTAAGCGCAGTAAGTTTGTTACTGTAGTTCGAGATTTACCGATAACATCTGAAATTTGTTGATGCGTTAATTTAAACTCTTGTTGTAAACGCTCTAATGCTTGTGCTTCTTCGATAGCATTCAGATCTTCACGTTGAATGTTCTCAATTAAAGCCATTGCTATCACGGCTTTATCTTCAACCGATTTAACCACACAGGGTACATGCTTTAGACCTGCTTTTTTAGCGGCACGGAAACGTCGCTCACCCGCAATAATTTCATATTGTTGAGAAGCAACTTGACGAACAACAATCGGTTGGATGATACCTTGAGAACGAATAGAAGCAGAAAGCTCTTCTAAGGCTTCTTCTTCCATTGTTTTACGAGGCTGGTATTGGCCGGCACTTAATTGATGAATACCCAATTCAATTAATTGAGCATCTTTTGAGATAGATTCACTTTGTTCGGCTGCTGATTGCTTTTCACGAGCAATAGAGCTTGTTGCTAATAGGGCATCTAATCCTTTGCCTAAACCACGTTTATTACCCATGAATTTCTGTTTCCCTTTCTTTTTCCATTTCGTCACGGCGAATTATCTCTCCGGCAAGGGCTAAATAAGCCTTTGCACCATTAGAGTATTTATCATAATACATTGCTGGTTTACCATGACTTGGCGCTTCAGCTAAGCGTACATTTCTAGGGATAACAGTGCGGTACACTTTTTCCCCAAAATGTTTTTTTAATTGATCTGACACATCATTAGCTAAGCGATTGCGAGGATCGTACATGGTTCTTAATAACCCTTCGATCTTTAATTCAGCATTCACTACAGCAGCTAATTTACTGATGGTATCAATTAAAGCCGTTAATCCCTCCAGTGCATAATATTCACACTGCATAGGGACCAATACAGAATCCGATGCTGCCATGGCGTTAATTGTAAGGAGATTTAGAGCAGGAGGGCAATCAATAAAGATGAAATCATAGTTACCACGAACCGAAGCAATCATATTGCGTAAGCGAACTTCACGTGCAAACACTTCCATCAATTTGATTTCAGCAGCGGTAACATCACCATTAGCAGCAATAAGATCGTACCCCCCGGAAGTTTCCTCTATTACAACTTTTTCAAAAGGCACTTCATCAACCAAAAGTTCATAAGCTGTTGCGTCGACATCGTATTTATCAACACCACTGGCCATAGTCGCATTGCCTTGAGCATCTAAATCAATAAGCAATACTTTTCGATGAGTTGCTGCCATTGAAGCGGCAAGATTTACCGCCGTCGTTGTTTTACCTACGCCACCTTTCTGGTTCGCAATAGAGATAACTTTTCCCACACTAACCTCATTCCGTTATTTTTTTCCGGTTAAGGTGACTAAATGTCTTTCACCCTCTAACTCCGGAACGATCAATGTCGCTACATCTTTGACTGAGCACCATTCTGGAAGATCATTAGCTTCATCTTCTGAATAGATCCCTTTTAACGCCAAAAACACACCATCTTCTTCTTTTGGCAGATGATGACACCAATTAACCATGTCTGTCATTGATGCAAATGCACGACTTAGGACTGCATCAAACTTTTCTTCAGGCTGAAACTCTTCAACACGGCTTTGGATTGGAGTTACATTGGTAATTTTTAACTCATGAATCACCTGTTTGATAAAGCGGATTCTCTTACCTAAACTGTCTAACAGAGTAAACGATTTTCCAGGGTTCATGATAGCTAATGGGATACCTGGTAAGCCAGGGCCTGTACCAACATCAATAAAACGCTCACCTAATAACTTTGGACTAACAACAATGCTATCCAGAATATGCTTAATGACCATTTCACTCGGATTCCTAACTGACGTTAGGTTATACGCTTTATTCCACTTATGAAGTAGCGCTACGTAACCAAGTAACTGCTCTTTTTGCAATTCAGAGACAGTCAAATCAGTTTGAGCAATCAAACGATCGAATTGCTGAGATAAATCGGTCACGTTACTCACCTTTTTTTAATAAACCGTGTTTCTTTAAATGCACTAATAGAATAGAAACTGCCGCTGGTGTAATACCAGAAATACGTGATGCTATGCCAATCGTTTCAGGCTTAGCGTCTGTGAGTTTCGCAACCACTTCATTTGAAAGACCTTTTACTTCTTTGTAATTAAGATCTAAAGGCAATTTTGTATTTTCATGACGTAATGATTTTTCAATTTCATCACGCTGACGTTGAATATATCCGGCGTATTTTACTTGAATTTCAACTTGCTCAGACGCTTGTTGATCCTCAATAGCAGGACCAAAACCATCAATAGATATCAATGACTCATAATTCACTTCAGGACGACGAAGAAGATCTTCACCACTAGCTTCACGAGCGATCGGCGTTTTTAAGATCGAGTTAACTTGATCAATATTTTCTGATTTAGGATTCACCCAAATGTCTTTTAAACGTTGACGTTCTTTTTCAATGTTCTCTACTTTCTCGTTAAAGCGAGTCCAACGAGCATCATCAACTAAACCAAGTTCACGGCCTTGTTCTGTTAAGCGTAAATCGGCGTTATCTTCACGAAGTGACAAACGATATTCGGCACGAGACGTAAACATACGGTATGGTTCTTTGGTTCCAAGCGTTGATAAATCATCAATAAGCACGCCCATGTATGCTTCATCACGGCGTGGACTCCAGCCTTCTTTGCCTTGGGCAAACAAACTTGCATTAAGACCGGCCATTAACCCTTGTGCAGCCGCTTCTTCATATCCAGTAGTACCGTTAATTTGACCAGCAAAGAATAAGCCTTCAATAAACTTAGTTTCATACGTTGATTTTAAATCACGAGGATCAAAGAAATCATACTCAATCGCATAACCTGGACGCACAATATGTGCATTTTCAAAGCCTTTCATTGAGCGAACGATTTGCAGTTGAACGTCAAATGGCAAACTTGTTGAGATACCATTTGGGTATAATTCGTGTGTTGTTAAGCCTTCTGGTTCAATAAAGATTTGGTGGCTGTCTTTATCAGCAAAACGCATTACTTTATCTTCAATAGAAGGGCAGTAACGAGGACCAATACCTTCGATAACACCTGCGTACATAGGGCTACGATCAAGGTTTTTACGAATTACATCATGTGTTTTTTCATTGGTATGAGTGATGAAGCAGTTAATTTGTTTAGGCTGCTGTTCACGATTACCCATAAATGAGAAAACAGGAGTTGGGTTATCACCTGGTTGTGCTTCTAAATTTGAAAAATCAACGCTACGAGCATCAATACGTGGTGGAGTACCTGTTTTAAGGCGATCGATCCTAAATGGACGATCTCGTAAACGTTGAGCAAGAGTGATCGAAGAAGGATCTCCAGCGCGACCTCCTGAGAAGTTTTCCATGCCAATGTGTATCTGACCCCCTAAAAAGGTACCAGCCGTTAATACAACGGATTTAGCACGGAATTTAAGGCCCATTTGAGTAATAGCACCGATAACTTTATCGTTTTCAATAATCAGATCATCTACTGCTTGTTGAAATAACGTTAGGTTTGGTTGGTTTTCTAATACTGAACGAACAAATGCTTTATATAGTGCTCTATCTGCTTGAGCACGAGTCGCTCGAACTGCTGGACCTTTGGACGCATTTAATGTTCTAAATTGAATACCGGCATGATCAGTGGCTTGTGCCATTAATCCACCTAAAGCATCCACTTCTTTTACCAAATGGCCTTTGCCGATCCCACCGATAGCTGGATTACATGACATTTGACCCAATGTGTCGATGTTATGTGTGAGTAGAAGTGTCTTTTGTCCTGTTCTTGCAGCTGCTAATGCTGCTTCAGTTCCAGCATGACCACCGCCAATAACAATGACATCAAAGTTTTCTTGGTAAAACATGAGTTGACCTTAGGTGTTATGAAAATAGTGAGAAGAATGTAATTCTAAGAGATCTATTTTACCCTTTTTCTAGCTTGGAAAGAAATGAAAAAGTGACGAAGTTCAAAAATTAAAGATCATTTAATATATATAAGATCTTTTAAAGAGATCTCTTATTAGATCTATTATATAGATCGACGATCTCTGTGGATAAGTTGTAAATGATCAATAGGATCATGTACTTTAGTAAGATCCTAAGTTGTGATGAAACTTTGATCTTCGATCGGACTGCTTGAGGATAAAAT